>CBDUBB010000325.1:0-3203 GCA_965365265.1 uncultured Flavobacteriaceae bacterium | reverse complement strand
AGCCGGGAAGTCGTATTCTATTATGGGGCCCGCTGGCTGGATTTGCAGGAGAGCACCTCGATTGGGGTCAGCATGGCCTTTTTCCTTATCACGGCTTTGGTGTCCCTGTTGGGGATGGTCTACCACTTTCGCAAACCCGACCTGTTCCTGCGGGAGCGAACTCGAGACTGAATTACTCCCCTGCAGGTACGCGCAGCAGGTATTTTTTGCGCAGGACCTCATGGCGGGTCCCCGGATTCAGAAACCTCGCCTGCAGCCTCGAGATCCGGAACTGGTCAACCCTATATTCGGCATCCCAGGAAATTCCGGAATTTCGGAGCAGTTCCCTTTCTTTCTCATCGGCATACACCCAGGTGACCCTATCGGCCGGGAGCTGCTGCAATTCAATCTTTTCAAGGGGCTTGCCAAAATAAAAATCAAGGGCCCAGCTGTGCTGGTCCGAAATTTTATAGATGGTCCCGATGTCCAGGGATTCCCGCTCAATAAGATCGGCCATCTCCGATCCCCCCTGATACCTGAGCAGGGCAGGGTAAAAATGCGCATTCATGACCAGGTTGAGCAAGACGGCGGCATAGACGCTGATCCCTACAAGTCGCTTCAAGGGGGCCTTCCACCTGAAAAATAGCAGGATTCCCAGCCCGATTCCGAGTAGAAGGACACTGTAATAGGCAATAGAATCCAGGGGGAATACCCAAAAACAAATAAGGAGGACGGCCACTGTTACCAAACAGAATATCCCGAACTGGGCATAGGCCATTCGGTTGAGTGCTTTTGTGTTTTCCTCCCGGTACCAGCGCTCCAGCAGGGAGGCAGCCAGGACGGAGAAAAGGGGAATGGTAATGTTCAGGTAGTGCGGGAGCTTGAACTGGGCAAAACTGATGATCAGGAATATAAGCGTGATCCCGCCCAGGGTAAGCATCTCCCTTTCCCTGTTTTTACGCTTCCTCCAGAATTCTCGCGCCTTTTCCCAGTACGCCAGCAACCCGATGAGGGTCCAGGGGAGGAATACCCAGAGGAAGGTGTGGAAGAAGAAGAAGTAATCGCTGCTGTTCTTCCCTACCCCCTCCCCACTGAGCCGCTCAAAACTCTGTTCCCAGAATATAAAAAGGATCCCGCTTCGGTGGTCCTTCCCGCGGATCACCTTTTCGGGATGCAGGTCGAACTGCTGGTAATACGCATACAACATTGGGGTGATGACCAGTCCGAATACCAGAAGGGCCAGGAGCAATCGCGGGTTCCACAACCGCTTCCAGGCCCCGGAGTAGATCAGGTGGCAGATAAGCGGCAGACCGATGACGAGCAGGGCGATCTGACCCTTGGTGGAAAAAGCAAGTCCGGCGCCGGCTGCTCCCAGCAAAAGTGGAATGATTTTACCTGAGGTTAGGTACTCATATAGCTGCCAGATGGCAAAGGCCGCAAAACCGGTTAGCACCGCATCCGTCCTCACATCGATGGCCGACAGGACAATGGTTTGTGCACTCAGGAAAATAAGTGCGGCCATGCGACCGGTATTTTTGGAGTACAGGGCGCTGCCCAACCCATAGCAACTGTACCCACCCAGCAGGGTTAGGAGTAAGGCCGGGATGCGATACGCCCAGTCAAAAAGGCCAAATACCGTATAGGAAAAAGCTGCGAGCCAGTAATGCAGGTGGGGTTTGTCCAGGTATTCCTCACCGCCCTTCCAAAGGTTCAGGAAATCCTGCTCCTGGAACATGCGCATGGCCATGACGGCAAATTGGGCTGAATCGTTTTCCATCAGGCGGGCAAACAGGCCTGTCAGGTAAACCAGGAGGATCCCCAGTACAGCTGTCCAGAAAAACCTGCCCCGTATCATGCGAAGAGTTTTTGATCAGCCCGAACATACAAACGGGCAAAAAGCCATCCCAGGAATGCCCCTGCCAGGGAGCCGCTCAGCACATCAAGGGGATAGTGGACCCCCAGATAGATCCTGCTGTAGGCTACCAGCAACGCCCAGAAAAGAAGCAGTGCTGCCCAGAACAGATGACGGCTTCCCCAAAAGACAGTAAAAAATACTGCCAGGCCAAAGGAGTTGGCTGCATGGGCGGAAAAATATCCATAACGCCCCCCACAGCTGTCTTTCACCAGGCGTACCATGCCGTCGAGTTCGGGCTCATGGCAGGGTCGGAGCCGTTGCATGCCATACTTGAAAAAATTGGCCAGCTGGTCTGTACAGGTTATCAACAAACCGATAAAGACCAGGAAAAGTGCCGTACGCTTCCAGCCGATTTGTCGGACCGTAAGGTATAAGAGCAGGGCATAGAGGGGAAGGGACACCCATTTATCCGAGAGCGCCCTCCAGAACGGATCCCAGGCAGGAGACCCAAGGCCGTTGAGGAAAACAAACCACTCCTGGTCTTTTTCAATCAGGCGTTCCCACATATCATTCCCGGTATCGGGAGACTTCCCGGTCGTAAAATTCGGTGGCCTCTGCTATGAGTCGCTCGGCTTCCAGTTCCAGCTCTTTCCGGTCCTCCTCGGAGAACTCTTCCAGCCATTCCACGTCGTCATTTTCCAGGTTAATGATAAACCGGGGGTAGTCGGTGTGCACAATATAGATGGCATCCGGATGGTCTGTATTATCCCCCAGCAGGAATTTAGGGATTTTCATCAGCACAGGGTTTTGGGTTAAAATCCACCGCCCGCATCCCTCCCGGGGAGCTGCAGCAACCGATGGGTCATATGACGGAAACGAAGATACAACATAATTGATGAGGCTGTAAGCCCAAGCAGCAATCCGATCCAGATCCCGGTGCTCTCCAGGGGGGTATAGAGGCCCAGATAAAAAGACGTGGGAAAGCCCACCAGCCAGTACGCCACAAAGGTGATCAGGGTAGGGATCCGTACATCCTGAAGCCCCCTGAGCGCCCCCAGGACCACGACCTGAATCCCATCCGAAATCTGGAAAAAAGCTGCGACCAGAAGGAGCTGTGCTGCGATTGAAAGAACCTGCATGTTGTCCGCCTGGTTGACGAGGTCCTGGGTATCCAGGTAGATGGTCGGGAGCAGATTTCGCCCGAGCAGGAAAAAGATGGCGAAAGCCACCTGAAACAGGAAGGTCATCAGGAATATGGAGGTGGCCACCCGCCTCAGTTCCGGGTAATCGCGGAGTCCTTTCTGGTTCCCCACGCGAATCATGGCTGCCACCCCGAGCCCCATCCCGAACATGAACGTCATGCTGCTAA
>CBDUBB010000324.1:0-3212 GCA_965365265.1 uncultured Flavobacteriaceae bacterium | reverse complement strand
GCGGCTGAAGAGTTCTACATCGAACAGCCAGCGGGAATGGAAAGGGTCTTCGAAAAGTATAGGGGTCATTTCTGACTTCATGACCTTACAGCCGCATTGGGTATCATAAACCTTGAGCCCCAGGATGTTTGAAATGGCAGTGGCGATGATCCTGCCTATCAGAAAGCGACTGAACCTCCGCTCCACTACCGAACCGACCTTCAGGATCCTGGAGGCAAAAACAAAGGATTTTTGCTCCAGATAGGGCAGCAATGAAGCACATTCTTCCAGGGAAGTCGCCAGATCTGCATCCAGATATGCGAGGTTTGGGGCCATCTCCTGCTCAAAACAGTAAAGGATTCCCGAGCGGACAGCCTCGGCTTTTCCTTGATTCTCCGAATGTTGCAGTATCTGAATCTGTTTCGGGTATTCCTCCTGTAGCTCCTGAAACCGCTCCAGGGTATTATCGGTAGAAGCATCGTCCACCAGGCATATGGAAACGTCCCGATGCACTTTGAGGAATTGGCGGAATTCCCCCAGGGGCAAGCGCGAGTATTCATTGTAGCAGGGGATAACAATGGCCAGGCTAGCTCTTTCCATGGATAGGTTGCGGCCTGTAGATGACCGGATTCAAAAATACAAAATTCAGTTGTCGGGCGGGCGAAGTACTTTAAAATGAATTCCTTTTGAACTCCCTGAAAAGTCCTAGTTTTGTTTCGAACCCGAATAGCACTTATGGAGATTTCAATCCTTTCGATAGCTACCCTCAGTGCTCTGGGAACTGAGCGGGAATCAGCCTCGGGATACGGACGGAAGGAAACAGCACTTCAGGAGGCTGAACTGGGAGGCAAGAAGGTTTGGCTTGGCAGCCTTCCTGAAGGAGTATTCAAACGACTTAAAGAGTCCCTTTCAGAATCCTATGGACACCTGGATCCCTCAGTTTGGTACGCTATCTGGACAGGCAGGGCAGCTGTAAAGTCGTCAGGCTGGGAAGCCGGTTCGGGTTTCGGGGTCAATATCGGTTCTTCCAGGGGGGCCACAGGCCTTTTTGAAAGATACCACGAGGAGTTCAGGGCAACCGGTAGGGTCGGAACCCAGGCTTCACCCAGCACTACTTTGGGGAATATTGCCTCATGGGTCGCTCAGGACCTCACATCTGAAGGACCTGTGCTTTCGCATTCCATCACCTGTTCTACCGCATTGCATGCCATCCTGAACGGGGTGGCCTGGATCCGGTCCGGAATGGTCCAAAGATTCCTTGCCGGGGCCAGTGAGGCCCCTTTGACCCCGTTTACCATTGCCCAGATGCAGGCCCTGAAAATCTACAGTCGTGAAAATGGCGCCTACCCGTGTCGAGCCCTCGATTTGAAAAAGAACAACAACACCATGGTCCTTGGGGAAGGGGCTGGTGCGGTTTGCCTGGAAGCAGGTCAAAATAAACAGGCACTGGCATATATCGCAGGAATGGGATGGGCCACGGAACCCCTGACTCATGGGGCGTCCCTGTCTGCAGAAGCAACTTGTCTGCAGCGGTCCATGCAAATGGCGATGGCAGGAGTGCCCCCAGAAAGCATCGATGCCGTGGTGATGCACGCCCCGGGGACCCTTAAGGGAGATCGTTCAGAGTTCCGGGCCATCCAACAGGTTTTCGGCAGAAAGCTTCCTGCCCTTACCACCAATAAATGGAAGATCGGACATACCCTGGGCGCCTCGGGCCTGCTCAGCCTGGAAATGGCTGTATTGATGCTGCAGAAACAGGAATTTATCGGAGTTCCCTATGTATCCGAAATGCAGGCCCCTTCCCGGTTGCGATACGTCCTTGTAAACGCTGTCGGGTTTGGAGGCAATGCCGTGAGTATCTTACTGAGGGAACCTTAGCGCCCGGAGGCTGCTGACTGGAACAATTGGCGTTTAAGTGCTAATAGGCTATTTTTGGATTTCAAGACACTCCCTGATGCCAGGGAAATGCCTTTAAAGGCATCTGTTAACTAAAAGTCACATCAATGAGCGATATCAGGCATAACTGGACCCGGGAAGAGATTATGGCAACCTACAACAAACCTCTTATGGAATTGTTGTACGAGGCTGCCTCCGTTCACAGGGCACACCACGATCCGAATACCGTACAGGTCTCCACGCTCATTTCCATTAAAACGGGGGGATGCCCTGAGGATTGTGGGTATTGTCCACAGGCAGCTCGGTACCATACGGACATTGATGGAAATGATCTGATGTCCGTGCAGCAGGTGAAGGCCCAGGCGTTGCGGGCAAAATCATCCGGAAGTTCCCGGGTATGTATGGGAGCTGCCTGGCGGAATGTGAAGGATGGGCCTGAATTCGACCAGGTTTTGGAGATGGTCCGCACCATTAATAAGCTCGATATGGAGGTGTGCTGCACCCTCGGCATGCTCACCGAGAACCAGGCCAAACGACTTGCAGAGGCAGGGCTGTATGCCTATAACCACAATTTGGATACTTCTGAGGATTACTATAAGGATGTAATTTCCACCCGGGCGTTTGAGGATCGCCTGGAAACTATAGGAAATGTGCGCAAGACCAACGTAACGGTCTGCAGCGGAGGTATTATCGGGATGGGGGAGACCCTGGAAGACCGTGCAGGAATGCTCGTGGCCCTCAGTACCCTGAACCCCCAGCCTGAGTCCGTCCCAATCAATGCTTTGGTTGCCGTACCTGGAACCCCCATGGAGGAAATGCAACCTGTTTCCATTTGGGAAATGGTCCGGATGGTGGCAACTACCCGTATTGTAATGCCTGAGACTCAGGTGCGTCTTTCGGCTGGCCGAACGGAAATGAACCGGGAGGGCCAGGCCCTCTGCTTTTTCGCCGGCGCGAATTCGATTTTCGCCGGAGATAAGCTTCTGACGACCCCGAACCCGGATGTTAACGAGGATATGGATATGTTCCGGGAACTCGGACTGAATCCCCAAAAACCCTTTATCAAAAAGTCGCAACCCCAGACGGTAGAGGCTGAAGACTCTGTCTTAAAACCCCTGGGTGAAAAGCCCAAATGGTCGCGGCCTGCCCATCAAATAGAGCGGAACGAGAGGGCTCGCTACAAGGGTACATCCTGAACGAATCACTAGCACTTCCTTTTTAAGAGGTTTCTTACCTTTGGAAATTAAACCCAAATAAGCCGTGTATCTGCAAGAAGTCCCAAGAGTGTCCCGAATATCCAAAGAGGCATTTCTAAATGACTATTTTAAACCACAGCG
>CBDUBB010000323.1:0-3244 GCA_965365265.1 uncultured Flavobacteriaceae bacterium | reverse complement strand
CGCCAACGCCATGAATGATATTACGAGGGTTTTTCTCAGGCCCCTGCCCTATTCGCAGCTATAGATTAGTTCAAGGTTCAAGGTTATAAGGTTCAAGGTTTAATATTCATTTTGAACGGGCTTTAGATGCCGTTGGTTCCCTTTTTAAACCTTGAACTTTGAACTTTGAACGTGTGTGAAAGATCTAGCTGCTGACAGCCACTGCCCACTATCAACTACTGTATCGCAGCCTCCCAGGCCGGATCCCAATCTCCCTCCTCTTTAAGATATTGAATCACCTCCGCCCGCATGCGGTGGGTTTCTGCTTCGATCCTCCTTAAGAGTTCCTGGTATTCGGGGTGTTCTTCAAAGGCAGCAAACTTTGAGCTTTTTAGGTGGCTGTATATGGCCAGGCGGTGTCCGTCTTCAAAAAAGGCTTCGTTTAGCCGGTTAAGGAACCCATTTATATCGTTTTGGACATAAGAACAGTTCAGCGGATAAAATTTATTGGCCAACATGACACGCTTGCCGTGTGCATTGTAATACGAACACAAATAGTCAGCAAAAAACGAAGCTTTTTCTAAATCAGCTTCTGCTCTCAAGACTTCAATATACGTTCTGACAGGGCCAATATCAGAAGGCTGTATACTTCCTATGGTCAACTTCCCGCCCTGAATACCCTGATACATTTCGGAAAAATGCCGGAGTAGGATTTCCTTTGCTTTTTGAAAATCCCCCTGCAAGTAATACACCTTTGCAAGGTTTGTATACCCGACCTTTTCATCCAGACCTTTGTCTTCCAGCCAGATCTTAGTAAGGTCCAGGGCGTCCTGGTATCGCTTCTCGATGATACAGACCTCAAAAGCCGGTTCATAGGTATAGATAGGGTTATCCGGGAATTTTACCTGATTCAAATGGGCATACTTTTTGGCCATTGGCACTAAATCCAGATCCAGGGCAAGGAGTCTTCCCCAGAATAGAAAACCGTAGGTATACGGCTGTTCTTCCAGGGCTTCCTGAATCACCCGGAATGCCGAAAGATAATCGCCTCCCGGTTGATCTGCCAGCATAAGGGCTTTAAAATAAATCGACCCCCGGCTCGGTATTTCTTTTGACGCTTCTTTCAGAATGATTTCGAAGGCTTTCTCCCGTTCATTCCATTTCCAGTATAAATCCCGGGCATACACATTATTATACAGATAGTTTAACGGATCCAGTCTTAAGGCGTTCTCCAAATATTCATGCGCAGTGTGATATTTCCCGATACCCCTAAAGACCTGGTGAAGCCTGTAACTGCTTCTATGGTGGTTTGGATTCATATCCAGTACCTTGCGAAAATCTGATATGATTTCCGAGGAATCGTTCATTAGGTCGTTATTGAGATAATCATAATCTGCTTTGGCAAACAACACTTCAGGGCTTTCGGGGCTCAATTCAATTGCATTTTTAATATACTTATCCATCATCCTGTCCCGTTCCTCCCGGTTTAAACTGCCATAATAGTGCCATCTGCCGTATAAAAATGTGAGCTCCGCATAGGCTTCGGCAAAATAGGGATCCAATTCCACTGCCTTATCAAGCCACCGAATGGCCTGGGTAATCGAATCTTCATATCGCACTGTTCCTTTTTTAACAGCCCTGAGATATAGATCTAATGCCTCCATATTGGCGGTTCTACTCTGCCTGATCAAATCCCTTACACCCTGAGGTAAGGATCGTTTCAATTTAGTGGCGACCTTATTGGAAATTTCCTCCTGCAATTCAAAAATGGCTTCAGAATCTTCCTCGAATGAATCAGACCAAAGCTGAATTCCCGTTTTGGCATCTATTAGTTTAACCGAAGCCTTAAGTTGATTTCCCTGCTTGGAAAGGGACCCGTCCACCAGATAATCAACCCCCAGTCTTTTGCCAATTTTTGAACATTCCTCACTCTTGTCAACCTGAAAGGAAGAAGAGGCCGTGACCACCCTTAACATGCTCAGGTTGCTCAGGGAATTGAGCACTTCGTCTGCCAGGGCATGTGCCATATAGTTTTGGGTAGAGTCAGCACCTAAATAATCGAATTTGAGCACGGCCAGGGAATTTTCTCCCTCAGGGGTATTGCTTCCTACCACGACAGGTATTGTGAAAACCGCAATCAGGATTGCCAGAGCCCCAATAATCAGCGGAAGTAATACTTTCCTGGTCCTGGAGGGTTTAGGGACGTTTATAACCTCTGAGGTATGCCCGTTCTGTTCCGCTGTGCTGGGGGAGTACCCATAATATTCCTTGAAACAGGTGGAGAAATAGGTCGGGCTGTTAAAGCCGACCATATAAGCAATTTCGGTAATCGAGTACTGATCCGTTTTCAGGAGCTCCAGGGATCGCTCGAGGCGGATCTCCCGGATAAACTGGCTGGCGGATTTCTGCTCCTCATTTTTGATCCTCCGGTACAATTCGGAGCGGCTGATGCCGAGTTCCCGGGCAAGGGAAGATACCCCGAACTGAGGGTTCAGGAGGTTGTCCAAAACAACCTGCCTGGCTCTTGATATAAACCCGTTGGAAGGCATTACACGTTGACTGATGGGAGCTTTCCTTTAAATATAGTCTTTTCGAAAAAAAGTTAAAAACGGTTGTTTCCATAAAAAAGCACGTACTCCAAACAAGCTGCCATCCCCGTAATGACGGGAATTCACCCCTTTTTAAATCGAATTCGGAACATAATTGAAATCCTTAAATTTTTTTTTAAGGTGTCCGTATCATGCTTGAAATGAGGTCTTGAAGGGATTGGTGAACTTCATGTTACGAGTTATCTAACAATTGACCTAACCGATACGAACCTTCCGCCCCAGATACGTCGTATCCCTTAAATCAGCGCGTTATGCCAACTACCTTAAGGGGCTTTCTTACGGTTGTATTCCTCTTTTCAATCAACCTGTTCTTCGCCCAGCAGAAAACGATCAGTGGGACGGTGACCGATAACTTCGATCAGCCGTTACCAGGAGCCAACATTGTGGTGCAGGGTACCACCAGAGGTACCACAGCCAATTTTGAAGGCTATTATGAAATCCGGGCCTCCGAAGGGGAAACCCTTGCGATAAGCTATATAGGGTATCTCACCCAGACCCTGGTCATTGGCCCCGGCTTTACCTTTGATGTATCCCTGGAACCGGGAAACAACCTGGACGAAGTGATCGTAGTCGGCTACGGGACCACCACCCGCCGGGAGCTTACCGATAACATTACCTCTGTTGGGGCCGAGCAAATCAAAGAAATTCCCGTGCCT
>CBDUBB010000322.1:0-3263 GCA_965365265.1 uncultured Flavobacteriaceae bacterium | reverse complement strand
TCCCGGTAGGCGTTTTGCTACTTCCCTGGCGAGGGCAATCCCGCTTCCCACGGCGACGATATCGATATCCTTCCGCTCCCGCCTACCGAGGAAGTAGTCCCGGACATATCCACCTATGACATAACTGTCTACAGAAAGGCTTCCGGCAGCGTCCCCGATTACTTTAAAAATGGGCTCTTTGATAGCTTCTGTATAGGTCGATTTCTCCATATAATCCACTGGTTCGTGGTAAATCCCATAGGGTTGGAAGCCCTATGAGATCCAGATAACCATTTCCTTCTTGCTGGTGCGATGCAAAGGTACCATATCCTACTTAGCTGTTAAAATTATCGGGGTCTTTTACGGAACTGAAATGAGGTGGCAGGGGCACATGGTATCTTTGATATAGGGGGTGGGGGAGCCCCCGGGGAATGAAATATTATTAGATAATCCCGGCCTGCCCCACCAACTCAGGGGAGATGTCCCAACAAAGAAACAAACCCCTTAACCCACAGGCTCCGGCAAGCTCAGGTAATCCCCGATGATCCGATTGTATTCCCCGGGGACAAACTCCTTTTTTCCATCAGCGGGGTAGAACGTCATCTCGCCAAAGACGATACGTCCGTCAATGTTGTAAAGGTCCACCCGCACAAAGGGAAAGTTGTCTGCCAGGGTGGCAGCCACCCGGATCATTTCATCAAAATTATCGGGCCGGGGCACGTCCCCTTCATAAAATGTATTTCGCTCTGTGCTAAAAGGCAGCTTTTGCCATTCCATATCATAATAGCACCTGTAGTCCATATCACCCCGGTCCAGATCAATTTGAAGGAAAGTGGGTTTGCCATCAAAGCAGAAAAATTTGTAATCGTTAATTATTTTTTTCCCCATTTCTTCCAGGTATGCCTCCGCAATCAACCGGGGTTGCACGTTTTTGTAGGCCCATTCAAGCCCCCCGCGGTAATACTGGTTTTTGGACATCCATTTTCGCATAAGCCATCGTGCTCTCCGGGAGTTCAACCTCGATTTGTCAGGCACGATCAGATTAAAATGGCACCCGTGTACCCCTTTAATGACAAATCGGTCCGGGAGGGATGTAAAATCCACGTCCCGTACCCGATCGTAGACCCCGAGCAGTTCATTAAGGTATTTTTCGCCTACTTTTTCTTTTACATAACTCCGGACTGAATATTTGTCCACCAATTGTGTCAGCCGCGGATCCTTGTAGTAGACCTTCAGCCACTGTATCTTCTCATTGAATTCCCTGGGATTTTCAAGGTCGAGTTTCTTTCCGGTATAATATTCATAATAGACCCGGACATAAAAAGCTGGGGGAAGGAACTTCAATTTCTTGATCAGACCGAGGAGAAGGCGTTTCAAATGATCACATTTTAGGCACTGGGGCAAAGATAAGCAAGAAGACTTTTATACTTTTGTAGCCGTGAAAACGGATTCCGCACATCCCAAGATTTCGGTCATCATCAGCACCTACAATGCTGAAGCCTGGCTTGAAAAAGTGCTTTGGGGCTTTAACTGCCAGACCTATCGCGATTTCGAGGTGGTCATTGCCGACGACGGTTCCGGCCCTGCAACGCGTGACCTGATCGATCGCATGCAGGAGGAGGTATTCTATCCCATCAAACATGTTTGGCAGGAAGATGAGGGCTTTCAGAAATCGAGAATCCTGAACAAGGCGGTGCTGGCCTGCGGCGCTGACTATATCATCATGACGGACGGGGATTGCATTCCCCGGGAGGATTTCGTACAGGTACACTACATCAATAAACAGAAGGGATATTTTATTTCGGGGGGCTATTACATGCTCCCGATGAATATTTCCCTTATGATTACACGGGAAGACATTGAAAAGCAGCGTTGTTTCGACATCCACTGGCTGAAGGAGAAAGGAATTCCCAAGACATTCAAGAATAATAAGCTCACCGCCCGCGGAATTGCAGCACGCCTGCTAAACACCTTCACACCTACGAATGCCAGCTGGAATGGCCACAACAGTTCCGGATGGAAAAAGGATATCCTAAATGTGAATGGTTTTGACGAGCGTATGCAGTACGGGGGGCAGGACCGGGAACTCGGGGAGCGGCTATTCAATTTTGGAATTAAGTCCAAACAGCTGCGCTACAGTGCGGTTTGTGTCCACCTGGATCACAAGCGGGGGTATAAGACGCCAGAATCTCTGGCAAAAAATGCAGCCATTCGAAAAACAACCCGAAAGGAGAAACAAGTCTGGACGCACTACGGCATCAGTAAATAGTAGGCCAGTTTGTTTTTGGCTTCCAGTTTTTTCAACTGCCGGTAACGCTCCAAAACACTCAGGGCATTCAGGTAACAAATGGTAATGCCTTTCTGACCGTCGAGGAAGCCAAGACGCAGGATGTAATGGTGCACGAATTTCCAGGTGGGCTTGGCCAACATCAGCAGATAACTGAAGCTGCGTTCCCGGTAGAAGTCCTCCCTGGCCTTCAGCCTTCCATAGTGCAGCATTTTGCACTTGTAGTCCTGATAGTTTTTATAGCAATAATGGATCAGCCTGTTTTCGAGGATCCCGGAGGTGCCTTCCACCTCGAGGGTCTCGTGTACCAGTTTCCGGTCCGTAAACCGCGCCTTGCTCTTTCGGAACAGCCGGTAGTTCTTGTCCGTCTGCCAGCCACTGAAGTGAAGCGGGCTATTGCCGAACATAAATTTTCGGTAAAACCAGTAAGCGACGTGCGGGCTATCCGATGTAAGGGTTTCCAGGATTTCCTCCCGAAGCGGGTCGGTGACCACCTCATCCGCATCCAGGAACAGGACCCAGTCATTGGTGGCCTGGCTAAGGGCGTATGATTTTTGCTGGGTGAAATTCTCAAAAGGATTTTGGATGACTTTTACATCCGGATCTCCGCAGAGATGTTCATAAGTGCCGTCCGTGCTGAAGGAATCTACCACAATGATCTCGTCCGCAAAGCGAACCGAATCGATACAGTTCTCGATATATCCAATCTCATTGTAGGTGATAATCAGGGCTGTAAGTTTGTTCTGGTCTTTAGGTTGCATTTGCCTTTGACTTACCGGTTGCGGTAATTTTATAACAAAGAAACGACTAAAAAATTGTATTTCCCTAACGGGAATCCCCATTCAGAGCGGAGCGATCCTGCTGTTAGGCCTCCTGAAGATAATCCATACGGGAACTACCCTTAGCATCATACGGCCACATCATAAGTTCTCAGGGCGTCGTTCAGGGAGGTCTTTTTGTCCGTGCTTTCTTTGCGTTTTCCGATAATCAGGGCACA
>CBDUBB010000321.1:0-3263 GCA_965365265.1 uncultured Flavobacteriaceae bacterium | reverse complement strand
ATCCTAGAGATCAATACCCTGGAAGGGCGTACGTACAAGACCACCCTCAGCCCCGCTGAATCCTTTTACCAGATCCCGCCACCCCCTGGATTTGCCGAGTTCTTTAGTGCAGGTACCCTTGCCGGTGCCCGGAACCTCTTGTTGCAGTGGGGGCTGGCACTAATGTTCCTGTCTTATCTTCTGGGAATTGCTTCAGCGCGTTTCGGACGTATGCTGGTGTTTACCTTGCTCGGAATCTTCCTCGGTTATTTTCTCAGCGGACTGGAATTGCTGCTTATCCCGTCGTGGGCAGGAGCAATCTCGGCCCTGCTTATAAGCCTCGCCCTTCTCTGGCCTGGAATCCTGAAGGTGAAAGCAGATAGGACCAGGTGGCCCGGGCTGGCTCTTATAGGGCTTGGGGGCCTGCTCACAGGTGGGGGGCTTGCCCCTGGCGAAGCCTTTTCCGGATTTACAACTGGAGAAATCGCCACCCTGAGGGCGTTTAGCTTCATGGGGATCTCATTGGGGGTAGTCCTTCTCGGATTGCTGGTACGCCAACTCCTTTTGGTCCTCTCCCTGACAAGGATAAAATCCCAACTGCCTCTGGCCAAAGGACTGGCGGGCCTCTCTCTGGGAATCCTCATCTGGAAGCTGAGCCTGTTCTGGAACTATCCCTCTATGCTGCCCTCCATTCCGGGGGCTGTGCTGGGCTTTAGCCTGGTGTTGGCCCTGTTTACTGCTTTCATGACCTGGGGGCGTCGTCGGGAGGTGGCCGCATGGGTTGTGCCTGCCTTAGTACTGGGCTACCTGGGGGGGATGTGGGGAATGCTCATCCCATACAACTGGGCCTTCCTGCTGGCTGCTGCTGCTATTTTTACAATCCTGATGCTATTTGAACGTTCCCCGTCCATTCCCTTTCAAAACGCGCTGTTGGTTTCAGGAGGGTTTTTTGCCGGGAATTATTTATTCCTTTATGCCGACCAGACTCTTTCCTATCCACATGCGAAATCCGTTTTCTTTGGAATTCTCCTGGCGCTCATCGCTGTTTTGTTCTCGATCGCATCGGGCTGGATTCAATCAAGTAAGCTTCAGAAAAGGTATTTCCGCGGTACTGCCGGCTTTCTTCTGATTTTTTTATTGGGTGTTGGGACCCTGCTGTTTTTTGAAGCGTATCCAACCACCATGGGCTCCATCATATCGGAGGGCAGGATTCCGGTTCCATTTCTGTCCTTCGGCCTGTTGGCATCAGGCCTCCTCCTCTGGCCCAAACGCCGTAAAATACACAGGAAGATGGGCGTTGGGCGCAAAGCCCCGGTAGCCAGCCTTTCCCTTATCGTTGCGGCCTTGTTTTGCCTGCCTGTTTTCGCTGAGGTTCAAAACCCCTGGTACCGCCTGGACCAGTTGGATAAGGAATCCCTGAAAGGGCTTGTGGAGCGGAGACTTTGGAATACGTATACCGCATTCAACATTGCGGACGAGGATGCCCTCTTTGAACAACTTGCAGAAAATCTGGATGAAGAGTTGCTCGACCATATTTACCTGGATAGTCGCAGACGCCTTACCATGGGGCTTAGGGAAGGCTCCAAGGTAACGGTAAAGGAAGTCAGCCTGGGGTCTTTGGGCTCCCAGGAGACCGGTGCCTCCGGGGAGAACGGTTGGAAATACCCGGCTGTCTGGACCGTGACCGCCCAGGTGAAGCACCTGAAACACATTCACTATCGGAAGAATCAATATACAGGGACCATTGCCCTGAAACCTATGGAAAGCGGATGGAAAATCTCGGAAATCATATTGACCTCGGAGGATCGGAAAGTGATCGCCTCGGGCAGCCTGTAGTCCGGTTGGATAACCTCGCCTTTTCCTACGGGACAGGGGGGTTCCGACTGGAAATACCCGGGCTGGAAATACAACAGGGAAGCAAGGTAGCCCTGGTAGGCCCGAGTGGCTTTGGGAAAACAACCCTGATCCACCTGATTGCCGGTATTCTGAAACCCCAAAGCGGCAAGGTAGAGGTTGGGGGGGTAACCCTGAACGAATACAGTGAAAGGGACCTTCTGGATTATCGAATCGCCACCATGGGGCTGATCTTCCAGGAATTCAAACTCCTGGAATACCTCCGGGTTCTGGACAACATCCTGCTGCCCTATCGGCTGAATCCCATCCTGGAGCTCACCCCGGAAATCCGCTCCAAAGCTGTAGAGCTCGCCGGAAAAGTTGGCCTGGAGGAGAAACTGGGCCGGTATCCGAAAAACCTGTCCCAGGGGGAACGCCAGCGGGTGGCCCTTTGCCGGGCCCTGATTGCCGGGCCCTCCCTCCTGCTTTGTGACGAGCCCACGGCGAACCTGGATCCCGGAAACCGGGACCGCATCCTGGACCTGCTTTTTGAATACTGCCACGCCCAGCAGGCATCCCTGGTAATGGTCACCCACGATCCTGAGGTCCTGGACCGGTTCGATCGTAAAATAGACATCAGGAACTTCCTGCCGGAACCCCAAACTGCCATCCCATGAAGCACGCCTTATACCTGGCCTGGAATTACCTGAAGTACTACAGGGTCAAAACCCTCCTCCTCCTGCTGGCCATCAGCCTTACCTTCTTTATTCCAATGGCCCTGGAGCAGTTATCAGAACAGGGTTCAGAAAAACTGCGGGCAAGGGCGGTGGCAACTCCCCTGCTCCTGGGCAATAAAGGCAGTGCCACCGAATTATGTCTGAACAGCCTTTATTTCAGGGAATCCAGTATTGAGACCATTCCGTACAGCAGTCTGCAAGGGATCCGCCAGGACGGACTCGCAAGGGCCATCCCTTTGCACCTTGAATACCGGGTAAAGCAACAGCCCATTGTGGGTACCACACAGGAATATTTCAGCTTTCGGGGACTTTCCTTTTCAAGCGGGAGACCCATGGCAGTACTCGGGGAATGTGTGCTCGGGGCCAAAGCAGCCCGCAACCTTAATGCTGAAGTAGGGAGCTCGGTGATTTCCACCCCAGCCGGAGCCTTTGATATTGCCGGGGGGTTTCCATTGAAGATGACGGTGGTAGGGATTCTCAACCCGGGCCAGACCCCGGATGACGAAGCCGTGTTTACGGATGTCAAGACTACCTGGGTCATCTCCGGAAAGGCACATGGCCACCAGGATGTTGGGGAGGAAACCGCAGACAGCCTGCTGCTTTCCAAATCGGCATCCACTGCCGTTGCCAGTCCGGCGGTGCTTTCCTATACCGAAATCACGCCGGAGAATATCGGATCCTTCCATTTCCACGGAAATCCGGACACCTATCCCA
>CBDUBB010000320.1:0-3291 GCA_965365265.1 uncultured Flavobacteriaceae bacterium | reverse complement strand
CCCATGCTCACATGGTCTTCCTGCCCCATGGAGGTGGGAATGCTATCCGCACTTGCGGGAAAACAGAGGCCCTTGTTTTCACTGGCCAGGGCCGCTGAAGTATATTGCAGGATCATGTAGCCCGAATTCAAACCGGTATCCTTCATCAGCAATTGAGGCAGGCCTGTATTGTTTCCTTCCAACGCCAGGTAGATGCGCCGATCCGAAATATTGCCGATCTCCGATGCGGCCAGACAGGCGTAATCAAGAGCCATGGCAAGCGGTTGTCCGTGAAAGTTGCCCCCGCTTATGGTCAGCTCCTCGTCGATAATGACCGGGTTGTCTGTCACTGCGTTCAGTTCCGTTTCCAGTAATTCCTTAAGGTGCAACCAGGCATTCCGGGATGCCCCATGCACCTGTGGGATGCAGCGGAGCGAGTAGGGGTCCTGAACCCGTTCGCAGTCAATATGGTCCTCCAGGATTTCGGAACCTTTAAGAAGGCGTCGGATACGTTCTGCCACATGCTGGTTTCCCTTGAAAGGGCGGAGGTGGTGCAACCTTTCGTGAAAGGGTTTGACGGACCCCTGCAACCCCTCGATCATCATGGCGCCTATAATATCCGCCTGGGAAAGGCAGTGTTGCATTTTCTCCAGTACCACCACGGCGTGCGCGGCGATGAATTGAGTTCCATTGATAAGGGCAAGCCCCTCTTTGGGTCCAAGTTCGATGGGAGACATCCCCTTTTGTTCCAGAAGCTCTCCTGACGGGAGCAATTCCCCATGGTAGTACACCTTCCCCAGTCCGATAAGCGGAAGGAAGAGGTGGGAGAGGGGCGCCAGGTCCCCGGAAGCCCCTACGGAACCCTGGGAAGGCACATAGGGGGTTATCCCTTCCTCAATATGCCATAGGATGCGGTCGAGGGTATTCTCCGAAACCCCGGAAAACCCCTGCGCAAGCGCATGTAATTTCAGGATGAGCATTAGCCGTGCTATTTCCTCAGCAACAGGGGGGCCTACCCCCACACTATGGCTCATCAGGATATTGAATTGCAGATCCCGGGTGTCTTCGGGGGTAATCCGGGTGGTACAGAGGGGACCAAAGCCGGTATTGACTCCGTATACCGGTGCCCCTTTCTCCACGATCCTCTGAACGACCTCCTGGCCTGACCGCACATTTTTACGGACCGATTCCGAGAGCACCCCCCGAAGCTCATTGCGCGACATGGCCAGTGCCTTGCCGGCAGTAAGATGGTCTTCCCCGAACGAAAAAACAACAGGCTTTTCAGGCATAACAAACGATTGAAGCTTAAAATTACAACGGATTATTGATAAGTATTGATACAAATAGTATCTTGTTTGATAATTATGAGTTATCAGATAGAATTAAGACATCTTCGCTATTTCAGGGCCCTTTCGGAAACGCTAAACTTCCACCGGGCCGCGGAACAGCTGCATATTTCACAACCGGGATTGAGCCGGCAAATACAGCAGCTGGAGTTTCACCTGGGAACCCCACTATTCATAAGGGACCGGAGGGAGGTACACCTTACAGAAGCCGGGAAGTACTTCAGGGAACAACTGTCCGCCCCCCTCAACCGGCTTGAATTTATCTTTGAACAGACCCGCCGCATCGGGGAGGGGGTTTCAGGTGAAATCCGTATTGGCTTTCTCGGGTCTGCCATGCAGGATGTGATCCCCGGACTTTTGCTAAACCTAAAAGAACAATACCCTGATCTGCACACCAGCCTTGAAGAGTTGTCCAACCGCTCCCAGGTGAGGGCACTCCTGGAAGAACGCCTGGACCTTGGTTTCGTGCGATTATCTGAAGTCCCGCCGGAGCTGGAATCCATCCCCGTAATCCGCGAAACCTTCTCCCTGGTCATACCGGAAGGGCATCCTATTGAGGAATCTTCCTTTGGTTCCATCCGACAGTTTGAGGGCGACTCGTTTATCCTTTTCAGCCCTGAATACAGCCCGGATTATTACCAAACGGTCCTGAGTATTTGTGATGACGGGGGTTTCCGGCCGAGAGTGTCCCACAAATCCGTACATGCCCATACCATTTTCAAGCTGGTCGCCAACAAGATGGGGGTAGCCATCGTCCCGACCTCACTTCAGCACGGATTCAACCTGAGGATCCGGTTTTTGGAATTGAAGGATATTCCCCAACGGGCAGTTCTGTATGCAGTTTGGAAAAAAGACCACAGGAACCGGGCGCTGGACCGGTGCATCGAATATTTGCATTTGCTTAAACCCTGATTCGGATCGTATTTTTGAATAAAAAAGTCCCATGATTGAAGAACTGATCAGACGCCGCCGATCGATTTACCCAAAGCAATACAATGACAAACCCGTGGAAAGAGAGGTCATTCAGCGCCTGCTGCAGGCGGCTGTCCAGGCACCCACCCACAAGCGAACGGAGCCCTGGCGCTTTAAGGTGATCCAGGGCGAATCCAGGCAGCGCCTTGGGGAATTCCTTCAGGCGAAATACCTGGCAACCGAACCCAGCCCGAAGCAATTCAAGGCGAAAAAATTACTGGAAAACCCGGTCAGGGCAGGGGCCATTATCGCTATCTGCATGCAACGTGACCCGGAGCAGCGGCTGCCTGAATGGGAGGAGATCGCGGCTACCGCCATGGCGGTTCAGAACATGTGGCTTTGCTGCACGGAACTCGAACTCGGCGCTTACTGGAGTTCACCCGGCCTTATCCGTTATATGGATGAATTTTTTGATCTGGCTGAAGGGGAGCGCTGCCTTGGATTTTTTTACCTGGGCTATTACGATACCCCGGTTGAGGAAGTGCCCCGCGTGGAGGCCGAGGCCAGGACCCAATGGCTTTGAGCGAGCTGTCCAACTAATTTAGAAAAGGAAACAATTCAGCCCTGTAGTCCCAGGCCCTGAAGACGAAGATTCCGAGGTACACCATGCTGACCACAAATTTCAGAAAGGTACCGGTCAGGAATCCCACAAAGGATCCGAAGGCCGCCTTCAGGGCTTGTTTATGCCCGGTTTTATTGATGAGCTCACCAACGATGGCACCCACAAAGGGCCAGATTACGATACCTGCAATTCCCAGTACCGGGAAGACAATGGCGACCAGGAGACCTATGGTGGTCCCGATCATCCCTGCCCGGCTTCCCCCGAATTTCCGGGTACCCGCTGCCGGGATCCAGTAGTCCAGGGCCACCACGACTATCGCCACAATTCCCGTGATCACAATCAGCCACCAGTCATTGGGCACAGCAGAGGTCAGGATAAGCAGCAGCAAACCCAGCCAGCTGACCGGGGGCCCCGGAAGTACCGGCAGAAAAC
>CBDUBB010000319.1:0-3320 GCA_965365265.1 uncultured Flavobacteriaceae bacterium | reverse complement strand
TACCCCCTGGAGCTTCCTGGAAACCACCAAAGAGGAGCTTCAAAGGGCTGTTGAAATGGCCTCCTCCTCCTTTACGCCTTTTCAGGAACTTCCCGGGGAACGCCGGGCCGAATTCCTGGAAGCCGTTGCTGTTGAGCTTGAAGCTGCAGCTGCCGGCCTGGTCCAGGCCTATATGCTGGAATCCGGCCTGCCAGAAGGAAGGGCAAAGGGGGAACTCGGGAGAACTACCGGACAGCTAAGGGCTTTCGCAGACCTTGCCAGGAAGGAGTCCTGGCGTATGGCCAGGATTGACACGGCCCAGCCTGACCGTCAGCCTGTGCCCAAACCGGACATACGGAAATGCCTTTGTCCCATGGGGCCTGTGGCCGTATTCGGGGCCAGTAATTTCCCCTTTGCCTTTTCAACCGCGGGTGGGGATACGGCCTCCGCCCTGGCTGTGGGATGCCCGGTAGTGGTAAAGGGACACCCCCTTCATGCCGGAACCGGTGAGGCAGTGGCGAGATGTGTCCAGAAAGCAGCCCGGGAAACAGGAATGCCGGAAGGCGTGTTCTCGTATTTGCAAAGCAGTGGTATCTCCCTTGGGGAGCAACTTGTGCAACACCCTTTGATTAAAGGAGTGGGGTTCACCGGGAGCCGAAAGGCGGGCCTGGCGCTTTCCCGTCTTGGTCAGCAACGCGAAGAACCGATCCCCGTATTTGCGGAGATGGGCAGCATTAACCCGGTGGTGGTATTGCCTTCAGCCACGGAGGAATCCAGGGGCTGGGCAAAAGCATATGCCCAATCCGTAACCCTCGGGACCGGCCAGTTTTGCACAAACCCCGGTCTCATACTGGGGGTTTCAGGTCCGGCCTGGGATCGATTCGTGAAGTCTCTCGCTTTGGAAATCAGCCAGGTCCCTGCGGGTTGTATGCTGCACAGGGGGATGGCTGAACGCTTCAGGGAATTAAGGAAAGAACTCCTGTCCCACCAGGGGGTAACCGGGGTACAAGCGGGTCCGGGGCAGTCCGGTGATGCCATGGTTGCAGGATCCGTAGCCCGGGTAACGGGAAGCGATTTTTTTGGGAACCCCTCCCTGCAACAGGAAGTTTTTGGCCCTTTTACACTTACAGTGGGTTGTTCCGACGTGGAGGAACTCCTTCGGTGCGTTGAGATCCTGGAAGGGCAGCTTACGGCATCCATCCTCGGGGACCCGGAGGAAATCGGAAGGGAACCGCAGTTGCTGAACGCCCTTAAAAGCAAGGTAGGCCGCCTGTTGTTCAACGGGGTACCAACAGGAGTGGAAGTCTGTCCCTCCATGCACCATGGGGGCCCATTCCCGGCCACCACGGACGGCCGCTTTACCTCTGTGGGGACTGATGCCGCCCTTCGCTGGGTAAGGCCCATATCCTTCCAAAATACGCCCCAGCAGTTTTTACCACCCGCCCTGAGAGATGATAATCCTTTGGGAATCTGGCGGATGGTAAACGGTGAAGTGACAAGAACAAAAAGTTTCGAATGAAGCGGTTTTGCCCCATTTTGATCCTGCTAGCCTCCTTCCTGCCTGTCAGGGCACAGGAAAATCCGGGTCCAAAACCAAGGCTCGATTCGATCATTGAGAAGGTAGACGCCTTCCGCCCCTATGATCGATCCGAATATCCGCTTGGGCTGTTCACCGAAGAACGGTATCAAAAGGAGGCCGACTTCGCGCGCCGACAATTGTTGGAACTCAGCAATGTGGATACGGCTGCCCTTTCAGAGACCGACCGGATTTCCTGGGAATTGCTTCGGTTTACGCTCCAGGACGAGATCGATCGGTATCGCTTCCGAATGCATTTGAATCCAATACAGGCGGACCAGGGATTTCACCTGAACCTGAATTACCGGATCCGGCCCCTTTCGTATTACGATGAGGTCCGGGATTACCTGATAATGCTGGAGGCCATTCCGGCATTTGTGGAACAACACTTCCAGTTGATGCGGGAAGGGCTGCGGCAGGGCATCTCCCAACCCAGGGTTATTTTTGAAGGCTACCAAACGACCTGGGAGGACCACATTGTCGGCGATTACCGGCAGAGCCCCTTCTATGCCCCTTTTAAAAACCTGCCTGCGGAGCTGGACCCACAGCAGCGCGATTCGGTACTGCAGGCCGGCAGGCAGCTGATCACTGAAAAAGTGGTGCCGAGCTTCCGGGAGATCCAGCGTTTCTTTCAAGAGGAATACCTTCCGAATACCCGGGAGGCCATAGGTGTTTCCCAAAGGCCGGAAGGGGAGGAATTCTACCAGAACCGGATCAATTTTTATACCACTGCTTCACGCTATACGGCAAGGGATATCCATGCATGAGGGAGGTCGGGCGCATCGAGGGCGAAATGAACAAAATTATCGACTCCCTGGGGTACGGGGGAACCTTTAAGGAATTCCTGGCTTTTCTCAGGACGGATTCTCGCTTCTATGCAACATCCGGAGAGGCATTACTGAAGGAGGCCAGGGATATCGCCAAGCGTATCGACGGGGAACTCCCCAGGTTCTTCAAGACCCTTCCCAGAAAGCCCTATGGGGTAAAGCCGGTGCCTGACGCCATCGCCCCCAAGTATACAGGGGGGCGTTATGTCCCACCCCGAAGTCCTACTCAATCTGGAACGTACCTGGTAAATACCTATAAGCTCAACAGTCGTCCCCTGTATACCCTGCCCGCCCTCACGGCCCATGAGGCCGTTCCGGGCCATCACCTGCAGGGTGCCCTTAACGGTGAACTTTCCGGGAATTTCCCTGATTTTCGCCGCCGCCTGTATCTTTCGGCCTTTGGGGAAGGCTGGGGGCTCTACTCGGAATATCTGGTGGCCGAAATGGGGATCTACAGGGATCCCTATGAGAAATTCGGCCAGCTGACCTATGAGATGTGGCGGGCATGCCGGCTGGTAGTGGACACCGGGATCCACGCCCTGGGATGGAGCCGGGAGGAGGCAGTGCGTTTCATGGAGGAGCACACGGCCCTGTCCCTGCATGAGATCAATACGGAAACGGACCGGTACATTGCATGGCCCGGGCAGGCGCTCTCCTATAAAATGGGGGAGATCACTATCCGGGAGCTTCGGCAAGAGGCAAAAGAAGCTCTTGGGCGGAAGTTTGATATCCGCGACTTTCACGAAGTAATCCTTGGGGAGGGTACGGTAACCCTGCCCATTCTGAGGCGGCGTGTATCCGAATATGTGGCCACCCGATCCAAATCCTGAAATGGCTTATGGGAAGACATGTCTTTAAATGCATAGATGGCCACACGGCGGGAAATCCGGTCCGGGTAGTAGCCGAAGGAGGCCCCGAACTTAACGGGCGCAGCATGC
>CBDUBB010000318.1:0-3321 GCA_965365265.1 uncultured Flavobacteriaceae bacterium | reverse complement strand
GAGTTGGCGGGCCTGAAGGAGCGGTCTACGGAACCGCGGGCCACGGCCGGATTCGGACGCTGGTCTGCCGCTATGGATGGCACCTTTGATCGTCCAGGAGTTCTCCAGCGACGCAAACGGCCTGTCCGAGCCTCCTTCTCTGTTCGGTACGTTGCCCACCCGGCCATCGACCTCCACGATATCCCCAACCCGCAGCGATTTGTCCACCACGATAAGTATACCGGCGATGATATCCTGGAACAATTCCTGCAGGGCAAGGCCAATCCCCACAAACAGGGCAGCAGAGGCCGTGATCAGCAGGGTGATGTCAATTCCCGCCGCGCTCATGGTCAGCAGGATGACGGCCACATAGATCACATACCGGATATACTTGAAAAAAGTTATGAACTTCAACTGGTCTTCCCCTTCCATTTTTCGGGTAATGAACTTCCGCAGCTGGTTAAGGAGGAATTTGGTAGCGATAAAGGATACGGTCACCAGCAATAGCAAGCCCAGGGTAATGTGGATGGAATTCTCCCCCTCCCCCAGGTGGAGGCCCATATTGAGGAACTCCCGGATACCGTCCCAAAGGTCTTCTTTGATAAATTCGGTTACTTCTTCTGTGTTGTCCTGCATCATAAGATCAGTATTTTAACCATTTGAACAATTCCCTGTAGGAAGGTTTTTTTCCGTACATCAATATGCCCACACGGTAGATCTTCGCTGCCAGGTACACGATGCCCAGAAACGTTACAATGAGCAGCAGTACCGACACGACCAGCTGCCAAAGGGGAACTCCCCCCTCCCCGATGCCCCCGGGTAATCGCATGAGCATCACGATGGGCGAGGTCAGGGGAAAGATCGAAAAGCCCACTGCTATGGGTCCGTTGGGGTTAGAGAATACCGAAAAGAAACCTACGTAAATCGCCAGCATAAGAGGCAGGATGATGGGAAAGATGAACTGCTGGGTATCTGTCTCGTTGTCCACTGCGGCCCCGATCGCAGCGTAAATTGAACTGTAGATCAGGTAACCCAGGACGAAATAAACAAGGAAAAAAACCACCAGCATGGTCATGGGGATTTTCTGAAATTCCTCGAGGATCAGCAGGGCAGTTTCATCCCCCTTCAGGGATTGGGCAGCGAGGGCGGGGTCCAGTCCGGGAGGCGCTACAGGTCGTTCCCAAAGCAGGGAAGGATCAAGGTCCATAAGCAGCAGCGCAAACATCATGAGCAGGGTGGCGGAAAAAATCCAGATCAGGAACTGGGTAACCCCGGCAAGGGAGGTACCGATAATCTTCCCGAGCATCAGTTGAAAGGGCTTGACGGAGGAGATGATGATCTCGATGATCCGGCTGGTTTTCTCCTCGATTACCGAACGCATTACAAAGCCCCCGTAGATAATAATAAACATCATGATCAGGTATCCGAAGCCGCCTCCCACCAGGGCCTTGAATTCATTGATGCCCTTGCCGCTCCGCTCCCCGGCAAAGGTGGCCGTGTTTATTTCATATCCGCCTCCAAGCTCGGCGTACTGTTCAGGGCTCATCCCAAGTTTTTCCAGGCGATGGGAACGCAGCCGCCTCTCCAGAATACGCTCGATTTGCTCCAAAACCGCTGTGCTCGGGGCTTCGCGGCTGTAAAAAAAGGCACTCTCGGCCACCGCTTCAAGTTGCTCCCGGTTCGGGAGGTGCAGCAGGCCATAGTATCCCATGGACAGGGTACTGTCCTTGGCCTCCTCCAGGGTAACCTCCCGAAAGCTGACAAAGGATACCCCGGGCTGGGGGGAAAAATCCTGCTGGAAATAAGCGCTCTCGTTAAGGACGGCCAAAATCCGCTTTTCATTGTCGTTGATCTTTGTCAGGTAGGCTATCAGCACTACCATTCCCACAAGGAGGATGGGGCTGAGGAAGGTCATGATGACAAACGATTTGTTGCGTACCTTGGCGAGGTATTCCCGACGGATGATCAGCCCTAGCTTATACATGGACCTCCTGATTTTGAACGGTTTGAATAAAAATATCATTGGCGGTGGGAATGACTTCCCGGAAGGACGAGAGCATCCCCGAGGAGGTCAGATACCCCAGCAATGCCCCCTGTTCACCCCCTTCCATCTGCACGGTAAATTCCCAGGCGTTTTCCTCCGGATCGAACTCCGTTTCCATGAGTGAAAACCGTGACCTCAGGGACTCCATGTCTTCTTTCTCCCTGTTTGGAATCCATCGGACCCTGAAGCGGTTGAGCTTGTATTCCTGTTTGATCGCTGAGAGCTTCCCTTCCAGGATTTTCCGGGAACGGTGGATAAGGGCGATATACTCACAGAGTTCCTCCACCGATTCCATTCGGTGCGTCGAGAAGATAATAGAGGCCCCTTCCCTGCGAAGTTCCAGGATCTGATCCTTGATAAGGGCCGCATTGATGGGGTCAAACCCACTGAAAGGCTCGTCAAAGATCAGTAGCTTGGGGCGGTGCAGCACCGTGACGATGAACTGGATTTTCTGGGCCATCCCCTTGGAGAGCTCCTGAACCTTCCTGTTCCACCAGTCCCCGATGTCCAGTTTTTCAAACCAGTATTTGAGTTCGCGCCTGGCGTCCTGACGGGAGAGCCCTTTGAGCTGGGCGAGATACAGTGCCTGTTCTCCTACCTTCATGCTTTTGTACAGTCCCCGCTCTTCAGGAAGGTAGCCTATCTGTGCCACGTGTTCGGGCCTGAGAGGCTCGCCGTCCAGGAGCACGGTCCCCTGATCCGGGTAGGTGATCTGATTGATGATACGGATCAGGGTGGTTTTACCGGCCCCGTTCGGGCCTAGCAACCCATAGATCGAATTTCTGGGGACTTCCAGGGAAACGGAATCCAGGGCTTTAAAATTTCCGAAATATTTGCTGACTTCCCTAATGGAAAGAATGGTGTCCATGAGGCGGGGTTTACAGGGGCTTAAAGATAGGGATTAAGGTATAATTTCCGTCACCTCTTCCTGAATCCGCAAAAGTCCCGTGGAAGGACCGCCTGAATTCAGATCAGCCGGATGGGGCCGAAAAGAAAAACCCATCCTTAAACGAGTTAAGGATGGGAAAAAAATTGCTATGAAAAAGAAAATTAATATTGGAGTCCCAATATCAATTCAAATATACATTTTTTATTTTAATGGAAAAGGAATATTCGTCAGGAGAACATATCCTTTACCTTTTCGAAAAAGGATTTGTCCGATTTCTCCGGTTTGGGTTCAAATTTTTCATCGGACTGCATTTTCTCGAAGAACTCCTTCTGTTCCCTTGAGAGTTCCTTGGGGGTCCATACGTTTACATGCACCAGGAGGTCTCCGGTGCCATAGCCATTCAGGCTTT
>CBDUBB010000317.1:0-3322 GCA_965365265.1 uncultured Flavobacteriaceae bacterium | reverse complement strand
TATACCCACCGGGACCCGGAAGCCCCGTTTTTCATAACAAGTAGCTTTACCCGCCACGCGGGGACGGCACGGCTTCAGCAGCAGATCGAAGCAGGGTGGGATGCAGCACGGATCCGTGCCGGCTGGCAGGAGTCCGTTGCGGCCTTCAAAAAAATCCGGAAAAAATACCTTATTTACGATTGAGGGGTATCAGGTCCCGGCACGCTAACCGTCGTTGGTCTGCGGTATTTATGGAAGGGTTGTTTTAAAAGACCCGCCACGCTGCTATTCTCCTCCCGGTCCGGAAAGGTATCCACCCCGTAGACAATGGTTTCGCGGTCCAGTTCCATGTAGGTGCCGAAGAGGCGGTCCCAGATGGAAAAAATATTCCCGTAATTGGAATCGGTATAGGGCAGCACATAATGGTGGTGCACCTTATGCATGTCCGGGGATACCAGCACCCAGCTCAGGGCCCGGTCCACCTTTCTGGGCAGGCGGATATTGGCATGGGTAAACTGGGTTGCCACAAGGGACAGGGACTGGTAAAGCATGACAATCCCAATAGGGGTCCCCACCAGAAAAACCCCTGTGAGGGTAAAGAAAAAGCGGATGAGGCTCTCGAAGGGATGGTGCCGGTTCGCCGTGGTGGTATCCACCTCGTGATCCGTGTGGTGCACCAGGTGGATCATCCAGAGCGGTTTTACCTTGTGCTCCACATAATGGGCCAGATAGGCCCCTATAAGGTCCAGGAGCAAAACCCCCAGCAAGACGTAAAGCCACAGGGGCATCTCCGGGAGCCAGTTGATGACACCAAAATTGTTGTCCCCCACCCAGTCACTGGTTTTCAGCAATAAAAAGGCAAGGGCAAAATTGATCACTATGGTGGTCAGGGTAAAGAAGAAATTCGGCAGGGCGTGCCGCCATTTCCGGTATTTGAATTTGAACAGGGGTACGGCGCCTTCCAGCACCCAGAAAAAGGTAATCCCCAGGACCAGGATCAGGCTGCGGTGCGAGGAGGGGATGTTTTCAAAATAGGCAATAATGCTTTCCATGTTTCAAAAATATCAAATTCAGGGATCAATCTCCAAAGACGATCAGCTCCAACAGGTTTAGTTATAATCCGGAAGCCTCTTTTTCAACTCCTCAACAATGCGGAAAGCCGCCGGGCAGATAGCGACGTTCTTCATGGTAAGGGAATGAATCTGGTGGAATTTCCGACGATCCGTATGCGGGTACTCCCTGCAGGCCCTGGGCCGTACCTGATAAATGCTGCAGTAATTGTCAGCACCAAGAAAGGGGCATGGCAGTTCCTGAAGCACATAATCGCCTTCTTCATCAAGCCGGAGATAGGATGAGGTAAACTCTGACGGGGTCAACCTCAGGTGTCGGGAAATACGCCGGATGTCGGTATCGGTAAAAAGGGGGCCTGTGGTCTTGCAGCAATTGGCACATTGCAGGCAATCAGTCTGCTGGAACTCCTCTGTATGCAGCTCCTGCATGAGGGCATCCAGATCCCTGGGTGGTTTCCTTCGGAGCTTTTTAAAGAAACGGCGATTCTCCGGAGCCTTCTGCGCGGCCTGCTGTGGTAGTTTTTCAAGTTCCTCCTTCATAGCACCGGGGTTTTGCGTAACTTTGTAGTCCCCTGTTTTTCAGGATAGATACAGAGCAGTGCCAAAAATACAACCCGCGGACCTTTTGGGAAAGGCGTTGATGGATTATTACGGGGAAAGCCCTGTGGGGGAATTGTGGAGTCACAGTTCCCTGGGTGATTCCGAACTGGTGCCCGTGGCCCATTTTTTCAGGGATTTCACCCAAATGCCGGTACTCGAGCAAACTGCCCTGAAGCAGTGCAGGGGAACGGTCCTGGACATAGGGTGCGGGGCCGGGAGCCATTGCCTTTACCTGCAGGAAGCAGGGCTGGAATGCACCGGGCTTGACCACAGCAGGGATGCCATTGAGGTGGCCTCCCTTCGTGGAGTGCGCAATGTACGGTGCGAAGATATTTTCGAGTTTAAGGTAGGGAATTTCGACACCCTGTTGTTATTAATGAACGGGGCCGGTATAGCCGGTACCCTCGAAGGGTTGCGGAAATTGCTGCTTCACCTTTCGGGCCTCCTTGCCCCGGGAGGACAAATCCTGTTGGATTCGAGCGACCTCATCTATATGTTCGAGGAAGATTCCGACGGGGGTGTCTGGGTTCCGGGGAATGTCGCCTACTACGGAGAGGTATCCTACAGGTGGGAATACGACGGCCTAAAAGGTGCTGAATTCCCCTGGCTGTTCGTAGACTTCCGGACCCTCCGGCAGGAGGCAGAGCTCCTGGGATTTGAAGTGGAACTGGTACAGGAAGGACCCCATTACGATTACCTGGCCCGCCTGAGCCGGCCGGCATACGAGAATTGAGGATGAAACGTTTTTAAGTTGACACAAAGTGAGAAGCATGCGTAAACACATATACCTTTGGGTAACCCTGTTATGGGTACTCGCCCTGGTGGGCTGTGCCAAGGATTCGGGAACCGGACCCGACGGACCTGATCCGATAGACCGGTCTGCAAACCTGCTGAGTGCGGGCAGCAGCGGCTCCGACATCCTGACGAATGAGAACTTCGACAGGATTCAGATTGAAATAGCCTATGTGGAAGGGTTCCGGCCCACAACCACAGCCGTGGAAAACCTGCGGACCTACCTGCTGGAACGCACCTTCAAACAAGAAGTTTCCTTTACCTATCGCTCCCTGCCTTCCCCGGGGGAGGAAACCCTGACGCTTCAGGAAATCGCAACCCTGGAAACAGAGAATCGAACCACCTACAACGACGGACGAACGCTGTCTATCTTTATTTATTTTGCCGACGCCCCCTCTGACGGGGACGAACCGTCCGAAGGCCTGGTAACCCTGGGGGCGGTCTACCGGAATACTTCTATGATCATCCATGAAAGCACCATTCGCGACCTGGCTTCACGGAGTGTCGTCATCACGGTATCGGATGTGGAGACCACTGCCCTTACCCATGAATTCGGGCACCTGTTTGGTCTGGTGGACCTGGGCACTCCGGAGGTGAACCCCCACGAGGACCCTGCTGCGGCCAACCACTGTGATGTGGACGGCTGCCTGATGCGTGCCGAACTCGAGTTCGGACAGGGGGTTATGGCTGTCATGGAGAAACGGACCGCAAAGGGCCTGGAAGGTCTGCCGTCCCTGGATGCCGAATGCCTGCTGGACTTACAGGCCATCGGGGGACGCTAGTCCCGTATCGGGAAGTCTTTGCCGGATTTCAGGGAATATTGAGGTATTTATGGGTCTGCAGGGAAACCCGCCATTTATGGTTGGCCATTACGTAGTCTA
>CBDUBB010000316.1:0-3350 GCA_965365265.1 uncultured Flavobacteriaceae bacterium | reverse complement strand
TTGCATTCCCAGCTTGTCCATAATACCGGTAATTCGATCGCCACCAAAAATTCGAAGCAGATCATCTTCCAGAGCCAAGTAAAAGCGAGAAGACCCCTGGTCTCCCTGCCTTCCGGATCGACCCCTTAGCTGATTATCAATTCTGCGGCTCTCGTGTCGTTCCGTGCCGAGAATATGCAACCCACCAAGCTCGATAACCCCTTCACCTAACACAATATCGGTGCCGCGGCCCGCCATGTTGGTTGAAATCGTAACGCCGTTTTTTTGTCCGGCCATTGCAACGATTTCAGCTTCTTTTTCGTGGTTTTTTGCATTCAAGATCGTGTGAGGAACCCCCCGTTTTTTTAGAATCTTACTCAGTTGTTCCGATACGTCTATGGAGATGGTGCCCACCAGAACAGGCTGGCCCCTATCATACAATGTCTCGATCTCGTTTAACACCGCTTCGTACTTTTCCCGCTTGGTTTTGTAGATAAGGTCATTCTGGTCGTCCCTTGACACAGGCCGGTTGGTCGGGATTTCCACCACATCCAGTTTGTAGATTTCCCAGAATTCACCTGCTTCCGTAACTGCGGTTCCGGTCATACCCGCCAACTTCCGGTACATCCTGAAGTAATTCTGAAGGGTGATGGTCGCAAAGGTCTGGGTCATCGCCTCGATCTTCACATTTTCCTTGGCCTCAATCGCCTGGTGCAGGCCGTCCGAATAGCGGCGCCCCTCCATGATACGACCTGTCTGTTCGTCCACGATCATTACCTTGTTCTCAATGACCACATACTCCACATCCTTTTCGAACAGGGCATAGGCCTTGAGCAATTGCGTCATGGTATGGATCCGCTCGCTTTTGACGGCAAAATCCTTGAAGAGTTCCTCCTTGAGTTTCGCTTCTTCTTCAATATCGAGGTTCTGGTCCTCAATGCGGGCGATCTCATTTCCGATATCGGGCAGGATGAAGAAATCGCTTTCCTGGTCTTCTGAAATATAGCTGATCCCTTTATCGGTGAGTTCGATCTGGTTGTTTTTCTCATCGATCACAAACAGGAGCTCGGCATCCACTTTGGGCATTTCCCGGTTGTTGTCCTGCATGTAGAAATTTTCGGTCTTCTGCAGGAGCTGTTTCATGCCCTCCTCACTCAGGAATTTGATCAGCGCCTTGTTTTTCGGAAGGCCCCGGTGCACGCGGAGGAGCAGGAATCCGCCTTCCTTGGCATCCCCCTCGGCAATCTTCTTTTTGGCCTCGGCCAGTACCCCGGTGAGGTAGCGCTGTTGCTTGAGGACCAGTTCAGAGACCTTGGGCCGGAGTTCGTTGAATTCGTGCCGGTCTCCCTCAGGTACAGGACCGGATATGATCAGGGGCGTACGGGCATCGTCGATAAGCACTGAATCCACCTCATCCACTATGGCATAGTGATGGGGACGCTGAACCAGGTCTCCGGGGGTATGCGCCATATTGTCGCGTAGGTAATCGAAGCCGAATTCGTTGTTCGTCCCGTAGGTAATGTCCGCATTGTAGGCCTTCCGCCTGCCTTCCGAGTTGGGTTTGTGTTTATCGATGCAGTCCACAGAGAGCCCGTGGAATTCAAAGATAGGCGCCATCCAGGCACTGTCCCTTTTGGCGAGATAATCGTTCACAGTCACCAGGTGCACTCCTTTGCCTGAAAGTGCATTGAGGTATACCGGAAGGGTGGCGACCAGCGTCTTTCCCTCCCCGGTTTGCATTTCCGCAATCTTACCCTGATGGAGTACGATCCCCCCAATCAGCTGTACGTCGTAGTGAACCATGTCCCAGGTGACTTCCTTACCGGCGGCATCCCAGGAATTGCTCCAGACTGCCTGGTCTCCGTCCAGCTTCACGTAGTCTGCGGTGGCGGAAAGCTGCCGGTCGAATTCGGTTGCCTGTACGGTCAGGGTGGCATTTGCAGCAAACCGTTTGGCAGTTTCCTTTACCACGGCAAAAGCCTCTGGCAGGATTTCCTCCAGGGTCTGCTCGGTGCGTTCGTACACCTGATCCTCGAGTTGGTCAATCTGTCCGTAAAGGCTTTCATTCAGGTCGATGTCATCGGATTCATGAACCTGCTTTTTGAGATCTGCAATCTGGTCTTGCAGTTCCTGAATGCGCTCCTGAATGAGTTGCTTGAAAGCTCCCGTTTTAAGCCGGAGCTCATCGTGAGAGAGCGTTTCCAGGCCGGCCTCATGGGACTTGATTTTATCGATGATGGGTTGTAGTTCCTTGACGTCTTTCTTGGCCTTGTCACCTACAAAAGCCTTTAAGATCGTATTGAGAATGCTCATAATATGCTGTGTTTTTGTTGCCTTTCCGGGTAGCGGTTCCGATGGCAACCGGATTTGAGGCTCTGGTTCTCAGTAGCCAGGCCCTCAACTCCGCGCAAAAGGTGTTCCAGTTTTCTAAATGCCCGGATTATTATGCCCGGCCTGCCAAAATTACATAAAAAAAAAGCCTCCGAAGAGACTTTTTAGAGTTTGTTATGAGGTTGATCAATATTCGTCTTCATTCCAGAGGTAGTCCTCTTCCGTTGGGTAATCGGGCCAGATCTCTTCAATAGATTCGTAGATTTCACCACCCTCCTCTTCCATGGACTGAAGATTTTCCACGACTTCCAGCGGGGCCCCGGTGCGGATCGCATAATCGATCAACTCATCTTTGGTTGCGGGCCAGGGGGCGTCGCTCAGGTAGGATGCCAGTTCTAATGTCCAATACATCGTAGTGCTGCTATTTTAAAATTTTTGCAAAAATAAATTTTAAACCAAAACGGCAAAGAAAATGCCCGGTATTTTACTAACGCTAACAAAAAATTACAGATTAAGCAAATCCATAACGGGATAATTGCAGAATTATTCCTTTTTATCCCGTGGCACCCATTTTATTTCATCTGCCTGGAGCTCCGAAGACAATTTCCGTGAGAGTACAAAGAGGTAATCTGAAAGCCGGTTCAGGTAGGCAAGGACCACTGGGGCCACCCCGCTGTGTTCGTGCAGGAGGGTTGTCATGCGTTCCGCCCGCCGGCATACGGTTCTGGCAATATGGCAGTATGACACGGAAGGGTGTCCGCCCGGCAAAATAAAATGGGTCATGGGCGGCAGGGATTCGTTCAGGGCATCGATTTCCGATTCCAGTGCTTCCACATCAGCTGTCAGAAGTTGAGGGAGATCCCCGCCCCGCCTTCGGGATTTATCCGGTTCTGTAGCGAGCATAGAGCCCATGGTAAAAAGTTTATCCTGAATGGATAAGAGAAATTCCCCGTGGCGGGGGGCAACCGGCTGATCGCGGAGGAGTCCCAGCCACGAATTCAATTCATCAACGGTGCCGTAGCTCTGGATACGGATATGGT
>CBDUBB010000315.1:0-3352 GCA_965365265.1 uncultured Flavobacteriaceae bacterium | reverse complement strand
AAAGGCGTGGCAGGTTTCTATGGCCGGGATGATTCCCTCCAGGGCAGCCAATTCACGTCCGGCCTCCATGGCCTCCTCATCAGTGATCGAATGAAACTCCCCCCTTCCCGAAGTATATAAATGCGCATGCATGGGGCCTATGCCCGGATAGTCAAGCCCCGCGGAAATGGAATAGGGTTCGGTGATCTGTCCGTCGTCGGTTTGCATCAGCAGGGTCTTGCTCCCGTGGATGATGCCCGTGCGCCCCAGGGCAGAGGTTGCCGCGCTCTCACCACTGTGGACCCCGCGCCCGGCTGCCTCCACGGCAATGATGCCCACCTCTTCCCGGTCCAGGTAGTGGTAATAGGCTCCTGCCGCATTGCTGCCGCCACCTACACAGGCAATGACGTAATCCGGGGCATCACGACCTTCCTGTTGCCTGAGCTGCTCCCGGATTTCTTCTGAGATCACAGCCTGGAACCTGGCCACCATATCCGGGTAGGGGTGGGGCCCCACCACCGAACCAATGATGTAATGGGTGTACTCCGGGTTATTGATCCAGTCCCGGATCGCTTCGTTGGTGGCATCCTTCAGGGTACGGCTTCCGGAGCGGGCCGCACGGACTTCCGCCCCCAGGAGCTTCATCCGGGCCACGTTGGGTGCCTGACGGGTGATGTCTACCTCCCCCATGTAGACCACGCAGGGAAGGCCCATAATGGCACAGACCGTGGCTGTGGCCACCCCGTGTTGTCCGGCCCCTGTTTCGGCGATGATCCGCTTTTTTCCCAGTTTTTGAGCCAGCAGGATCTGGCCGATGGTATTGTTGACCTTGTGTGCCCCCGTATGGCAGAGGTCCTCTCGTTTCAGGTAGACGCGGCACCCGTATTTTTCAGAAAGCCTCCGGGCATGGTACAGGGGGGTGGGCCTGCCGACATAATCGCGGAGCAGGTTCCGGAATTCCTTTTGGAAACCGGGACTCTCCATGATCTCCAGGTACCGGCTTTTCAATTCGGCCACATTGGGATAGAGCATTTCCGGGATAAAGGCCCCTCCAAAGGAGCCATAAAACCCGTCTTCATCAGCATGGTAGCTTTTCATGGGTGTATCTTTAATCATAGTTCAAGTTTTAGGAGGTCCGGCTTCATTCCAGAAATCACACTGCAGGAAGCGCCTCAGGCCGTTGGTGTCCTTTTCCCCGGGCCGGATTTCGAAGGCGCTGTTCACATCGACGGCATGGCAATACTTGCTCTGTGGGCTCCGGACAAAATCCAAAAGCTTATCGCACTGCGCCTCCCCAATGCCCCCGCTCAGGAAAAAGGGATGTTCAAAAGGATACCCGTTGAGCAATTTCCAGTCAAATGTCCGGCCATTGCCCCCCGGAAGGACTCCCTTGGTGTCAAAAAGGAAGTAGTCCGTAACCGAAAGGTAGGGTTCCAGGGCATTGAAGGCAAAGGTTTTCCCCACCGGGAAGGCCTTGATGAGCGCCACTCTCAGGGAAGGGTTTTGCAGGAGGTTTCCGAGATCCCGACAGTAGCCCGGAGATTCCTTCCCGTGCAGTTGCACCGCTCCGAGACCCAATTCCCTGACCTTTCCCGCCACAAATTCCATCGGGGCATCCACGAATACCCCAACCGAAGTGATTCCTGCCGGCAATTCGGGTATCTCTGTCTTCTTATAATTACGCGCGCTGCCTTCCCAGAAAATAAACCCAAGGTAATCCGGGGTAAGTGAGGCCACTTCCCGCGTATTATGGTGCATGCCGCAGACTTTCAGTTTCATGGGTCCATTTCAGTTAGCAGCGCCCCAAGGGCCGCGCCGGGATCTTTTTCCTTCATAAACGATTCCCCCATCAGGAAGCCGTCGTAGCCGATGGATTTCAGTTCCTGCAACTGCCGGGGACTGCCCAGGCCACTTTCCGAAACCTTCCCCACGGAATCCGGAATACGGGCAACCAGTTCCCTGCTGGTATCCAGGCTTACCTCGAAGGTCTTCAGGTTTCGGTTGTTCACCCCGATAAGGTCTGCCCCAGCCTTCAGGGAACGCTCGAGCTCCTGCCGGTTGTGGACTTCCAGCAGGACCTCCATCCCCAGGGAATGGGCTTTATCGCTCAGGCTGTGCAGTTCGGATTCCGTAAGGACAGCGGCGATCAGCAGGATGGCGTCTGCCCCAAAGGCTTTGGCCTCGAGGATCTGATAGGGATCTATGATGAATTCCTTGCGCAGCAGCGGGATTTCCGTACTGGCACGGGCCAGGAGGAGGTCTTCCAGGGAGCCTCCAAAATATTTTCCATCCGTGAGCACAGATACACCTGCGGCTCCTGCCTTTTCATAACCCTTTACTACCTGGGATACACTGCACCGCTGGTTGATAACGGCCCGGGAAGGGGAACGCCTTTTGTGTTCTGCGATGATTCCTGTGGGCTTGCCTAGCAGGGCCTGTTTCAGGGATCGGGTTTTCCGGGAAATAAGGCCAGAAGCCATCAGCACAGCTTCGGGCAGCACGCTTTTCTTCAGGGCTACCTCCGCTTTTTTATCCAGGATGATCTGATCGAGAATGTTCATGTCACAAAATAAAATCTCAGACGCTAAGCTTCTGCAATTGTTTAAATGCCTTGAGGGCCTCCCCGCTTTTTAGGGATTCCCTGGCCTTCTCATACCCCTGTCGGGGAGTACCTCCTCTTGCCGTTGCGATGGCGACCCCGGCATTGGCGCAAACCACGGCTTCCTGGGCAGGCGTGCCTTTCCCCTGCAACACATTCATGAAAATACCGGCAGCCTCTTCCACACTTTCCCCTCCATGGATCTCTGCCGGGGTCAGGGGTTCCAGGCTGAGGTCTTCCGGCCGCAGCACAGACTCCACTGCATTTCCGATGAGTTTGGTGTCTCCGGTCAGGGAGATTTCGTCATATCCATCAAGGGCGTGGAGGATGCTGAAGGTCTTATCCGTGTTTTGATACAGGTATCCGTACATGCGGGCCAGTTCCAGGTTGAATACCCCTACCATCTGGTATTTTGGGAACGAAGGGTTCACCATAGGGCCCAGCATATTGAAAAAGGTCTTGACTCCCAGTTCCCTGCGGATGGGGGCCACCTGCTTCATGGCAGGGTGGAAGAGGGGGGCGTGGAGGATGCAGATACCCGCCTCATCCATGCAGCGGCGCAGGAAATCTTCCTCCCTGCCGAAACGGATTCCCAGGAATTCCAGGACGTTGCTGCTCCCGCAGGCGGAGGAAACCCCGTAGTTGCCGTGTTTGGCAACAGGTATCCCGGCCCCTGCGGTTACGAAAGACGCAAGGGTGGAGATGTTGAAGGTGTTCCGACCGTCGCCGCCGGTGCCTCCAGCACGGTACCCCCGGGAGGGAAACGAGCCGAGC
>CBDUBB010000314.1:0-3353 GCA_965365265.1 uncultured Flavobacteriaceae bacterium | reverse complement strand
CCGTAAAAGTAAAGCGAGTGATTGTTAATCTCGATGTCGAAAACCTCTTCGATGGTTTTCTTTATGGATTCTATCCTTGGATCGCAGAACTCCACTACCTCTCCGGTATCGGTCAGGATCACATGATCGTGCTGCCGGTCAAAATACGATTTCTCGTACTGGGCCTGGTTCTTTCCAAACTGATGCTTGCGCACCAGTTTACATTCCAGTAACAGTTCGATGGTATTGTACAGCGTGGCCCGGCTGACCCGGTAATTCTTGTTTTTCATCTTGATATAGAGGGATTCTATGTCAAAATGATCGTCACTATCATAGATTTCCTGCAGAATCGCGTACCGTTCCGGGGTTTTCCGGTGGCCGTTTTCCTCCAGAAAGGAGGTAAACACGTTTTTTACGATTTCCTGATCTTTTCGGTTCATGGAAGTCTCTCTGCAATCCGCCTACAAAAATAGGGTTAAAAAAAGGAATAGGGAATATATCGAACCCTGAATTTGGGCTGTAGCCGGCCTCAGATCCGGGACACTTTATCGATTCCGTTGATCTGCTTGAGGTTTTCCATCAACTTCTTGAGAATGGACTTGTTTTTTACCACCAACTTGATCTGCCCGGTGAAGGTGCCCCCGTCCGTGTTGAAATTGATGTTACGCATATTCACATGCATCTCATCGGAAATGATATCCGTAATGGCATTGATCAGGCCCAGGTTGTCGATACCGCTCATCCGGATTTCCGCCGTAAATTCCTCCTGTGTGGAGTCGATCCACTTGGCGCTGATAATGCGATAGGCGTAATTCGACTGCAGGGAGATGGCGTTGGGACAGTCCTTTTTATGTACTTTGATTCCGTCATTAACGGTCACAAAACCGAAGACTTTATCCCCTGGGATGGGGTTGCAGCAGTTGGCCAGCGTGTAGCTCAGTTTTTCCTCCTCCTTGCCGAATACCAGCATGTCATAACTGGACGTGATTTCCTCCCGGTCAATGCCCTCAGGGGTAGGTTTCCTGCGGATCCGGTTTTTGAAGAACTTCAAAAAAGCGTTGTTGTAGGAAGCCGCAAAATCCCGGATCTGCTGGTTGTCGATGACCCCGTTCCCAATCCGGTAAAAGAGATCCAGGCTGGTTTTCAGCTTGAAATAGATCACCATTTTGTTGATCACATCCTCGTTGAGGGTAATCTTGAGGGATTTGAGCTTCCGCCTGAGGATTTCCTTTCCGTCCTCTGCCACCTCCTTTTTTTCTTCCCTAAGGGAAGACCGGATTTTGCCCCGTGCGCGGGCGGTAGTGGCATAATCGAGCCAGTTTTGATTGGGCTTCGCATTGTCCGAGGTAATGATCTCTACCTGGTCGCCACTTTTTAGAATTGTGCCAAGGGGTACCAGTTTGCCATTCACTTTTGCCCCCCGGGTATGCATCCCCACCTCCGTGTGAATGTTAAAGGCAAAATCAAGAGGGGTCGCCCCTTTTGGCAGGGATTTGAGCTCCCCGTTGGGGGTAAAGACAAAGATCTCCTTGGAGTAGAGGTTTAGCTTGAATTCCTCCACAAAATCCACGGCACTCCCGTTGGAACTTTCCAGGGCTTCCTGCAGGCGGTTGAGCCATTGCTCGATCCCCTGTTCTTTGTGATCCCCGTGCTTGTATTTAAAGTGGGCGGCGTACCCCTTCTCCGCGATTTCGTGCATCCGCTCACTGCGGATCTGTACTTCCACCCAGCGGCCTTTAGGCCCCATGACCGTTATATGCAGTGCCTCATACCCGGTGCTCTTGGGGGAGGAAATCCAGTCCCGGAGCCGAACCGGGTTGGGCGTGAAGTGGTCGGTTACGATGGAATAGATCTTCCAGGCCAGGAACTTTTCATTCTTTCGGTCCGATTTGTAAATGATCCGGATGGCAAATTTGTCGTAAATTTCGTCGAAGGCGACATTCTGGGTCTGCATTTTCCGACGGATGGAAAAGATGGATTTCATCCGTCCCTGTATATGGTAGTTTAATCCTTCCTTGTCCAGGGAATCCCGGATGACATCTGAGAAATCCGAGATGTATTTTTCCTGATCCTCCTTGCTGTCTTCAATCTTGCTCTGAATATCCCGGTATACCTCGGGTTCTGTGTATTTCAGGCTGAGGTCCTCCAGCTCGGTCTTTATGTTGTATAACCCGATCCGATGCGCCAGAGGGGCATAGATATAAAGCGTTTCCGAGGCGATCTTCACCTGCTTGTGTTCCGGCATGGAATCCATGGTCAGCAGGTTGTGATACCGGTCCGCGATCTTGATGATGATCACCCGGACGTCATCGTGCAGGGTCAGCAGCATTTTCCGGAAGTTCTCCGCCTGCTGGGAGATGTTCATGTCCTGCTTCAGGTTGGCGATCTTGGTAAGCCCGTCAACAATGCGGGCGATGGTCTCCCCGAACATCCGCTCTATGTCGTCTAAGGTATAGGGGGTGTCTTCCACCACGTCATGCAGCAAAGCTGCGGCGATGGAGGTGGCATCCAGCCCGATCTCCGAAGCCACGATCTTTGCCACGGCAATCGGATGGAAGATATAGGCCTCCCCGGACTTGCGCCGCTGCTCTTTATGGGCGTCCACGGCCACGTCAAACGCCTGCCGGATCAGTTTTTTGTCCTCCTTGGAAAGGGCCTGATAGCTGATCCGAAGCAGTTCCTTGTACTGCTTGGCGATCTCCTTGTTTTCTTTCTCTATGACTGCCTGTGAGGCCATACGCTAAAATTACCACAAATCCCGTGGAGATACAACAAAAATCGTGCCTGGGCCCGATTGTCAGGTGTCTGGCACACTTCGTATGACAGCGAGATGTAGAGGCCTGTTTAATCCCTAAGAAAAGAAACGAAGGTTCAGTCAGGACCCGACCACGCCTTTACCAGGATGGCATCCTGTAGCATATGTTCTGAAGGGGGGTGGTCAGGATTCGGGCTGTACCTCCACGATCTCGTACATATCCTTGCCGTCCACCTGTATCGGCTGGTAATAGGTTTCCCCGAATTTCACAAAAGTGCGGTCGCCTACTTTTACTTCTTCCCCCCCTTCCGGAAGGTTGGGTACGATCGTTCCCGCGGTGGCCGGGACCACTGTATATCCCTCGGCGTTCTTTTCGTAATAGGCCCCCCCGTAATAATAATTGTAGGTGTTTTCGGTCACTTCCACCTTTTGGGCCGTTTCGGGAATTTCCTGCACGGTGGCACCTACGGGGGCCTGTACTACCTCGAAACCGTCTGCGGTCTTCAGGTAGTAGTTGCCCTCCTCATAATGGTATTCTTCCTGGTTCCCGCTGTCACTGGTCACACTCACAATAATCGCTGTGGTGGCGAGGGTGGCCACAAAAAATCCCCATGGATGC
>CBDUBB010000313.1:0-3356 GCA_965365265.1 uncultured Flavobacteriaceae bacterium | reverse complement strand
CCGCCCCAACTGGCTGAGCTATGGCCTGGGTTGGTTCCAGCACGATTACAGGGGGCATAAGCTGGATTTCCACACCGGGAGCATCGGAGGACTGATAGCCATTGCAGGGATCATGCACGATAAGAAAACCGCTGTTTATGTGCTCGCCAACCGGGATCATGCGGAGCTAAGACATGCAATTCTTTACAAAGCCCTTGACCTCTGGGCTTTTGACGATGCTTCCCGGGACTGGCACCGGGAAGTTTTTGACCTCTACGAAGACCTTCGCAAAAAGGGAGAAGCGAGCGAACAGGAGCTGATAAAAACCCGTATGGCAGACACCCGGACCAGCCTACCCCCCCAAGCCTACTCAGGCACCTACAGCCACCCCATGCTGGGTGAGGTGACGGTATCCATCATCCCGGAAGGGATGCAGCTACGGTTCAACGACTTTGTGAGTTTTAAGGCACAGCACTGGCACTATGATACCTTCCGGATCTCGCCGGAGAACAGGTACCGGTTTGAAGGTTTCTCCACCTTTCATCTCGGGAGTGACGGAACCGTTGGTGAAATGGAAGTGTTCGGAGAACGATTCACCAAAAAGGACTGATGCCAGGACGCGAAAAATACCTTACTCCTTCCACTTAGTTTGCGGGCGTGGCAATGGTTATATTCCGGTATTCCACCGGGCCGTGGTCTCCCTGCAGGTATAAGGGTCCTGGGTCTGATTCCCTGCTGTTCAGGGCGCCCCCGGTGATACCGGGTATGATCTGATTGTGGATAATGGTCTTCCCGTTGGCCACGACGGTAACCCTGCGACCCACCAGCGTAATATCATACGACTGCCATTCCCCGGCTTTTTTAGCAGCGTTTTCATTGGGCGTCAGGAAACCGTAAACGCCTCCCAGGAAATGGGAATCCGGCTCTTTGCCGTAACTATCTTCTACCTGAACTTCATACCGGCCCCTGAGATACACCCCGGAGTTGGACCCCTCCGGATACCGGAATTCAATATGGAGTTTAAAATCCATGAACTCCTCTTCAGTCATCAGGTTTACTCCGGAAGCAGGGCTGGTGAGCACCCCGTCCTTCACGAACCACTGATTGTCATCGTTTCCTCCCTGAGGCACCCATCCTGCAAGGCTGTTTTCCGCAAGCAACGGCCTGGGGTCCGTCCATTTTCCCGGGGCATCATGCAACAGCAAGGGAGCCCTGACCCCCCTAAAACCCCTGGCATGGCCCATATGATCCAGGATATTTCCTTCCATGGCATCTCCATTGACTGTCCCGGTAAGGTGCATGTACTGGGAACCGCTCCACTGTGGGGGGATGCTGAAACTTATCAGACCGTCTTTGTCGTGCACCTCTGCAATGGGCCTGGCACTTCCGCCCGGGCCTACAAAATGACCTACCAAAGCCTTGTTCCCGGACAATTTGACTTCCAGCCAGGAGGGCACCCACCGGTCGCCGTATTGCACCTCCAGGTCCCAACGGCCTATTGCCTGGGATTCCCCCAGCGTCTGTGATGAAAGTCCGGTGCCGGCAAGCAGGGTTATCCCGAATACCAGTAAAACTCTAAGGGCAGGTAAAATCGAATACATTTGGATGTGCTTTTAAGATAGGACCCTAAATGTAGCGAATTTATGTCTTGTCCAAAACCGGATTTCCTTTTTCAGATTTCCAGGTTTTGTACCTTAGACGTCCACGATTTGCCTATGAACCCAGTAACCCGATTCAAGGAGGCCACCGGTCCGGGCGATTTTGCCCGGATCGCCAAAATGGCAGATATTATCTGGAGGGAGCACTACACGCCCATCATTGGAAAGGCACAGGTGGATTATATGCTCGAAAATTTCCAGTCCGCCCGGGCCATCAGCCGGCAGATTTCCGAGAAGATGTCTTACTTTATTATAAAGAAAGAAGACCTTCCCATAGGGTATCTCGCCATACAGAAAAGAGGATCCGAACTCTTCCTGAGCAAGATCTACCTCCTCAGCGAGTACAGGGGCCATGGCCATGGCAAAGCGGCCATGGAATTCATTGCGAAAAAGGCTCTGGACTATAACTGTGACCGCATTGTCCTAACGGTCAACAAGAACAATCACCGATCCATTCAGGCGTATTCGAAAATGGGATTTGAAAACACAGGCGCCCTGGTTACGGATATAGGGGGTGGCTTCGTGATGGACGATTACCGGATGGTCAGGGTTTTGAAGAATACGTCTTACGATGTAGCTGGAAATTCTCCAGCTTGATATCATCCACTCCGATGTCGTCGAAGGGGTATTCCATATGGTCCTGAATGTTATACAGGGCGATAAGGATAAACTCGGTAACTACCACTATGAAGTATACCGCCAGGTCCGTATGGGTAGCCCCGATATTATAGATGATGGTAGGAGCATAAATGAGCGGAAAAATATAAATGAATATCAGACAGTAAGCCTTTAAGGCGCGGGGCGTCCGGTGGATGTTGATAGCAAACACGTTTTCAAAACCCTCCTGCATGTCATTCATGTACCTGAAAATCCGATCCTTGATCCTTCTGGGAATAAACTCCTCCAGCTCGGTGACATGGGTATGAAACTCCTGGATGGCCTGGTCCACGGCTTCCACGTTTTCTTCATTATCCTTCAAATGCTTGACCGTTTCGTCGCTGATCTTGACCAGAATGCCCTCGGTTTTCTCCTTGTCTTCATCCGACATGTCCGTGCTGGTCTGCAGGTAAAAATTGATGGTAACCAGGGCAGAACGGTACTTACTCAGGTGTTGCAAGGCCTTTTCGCGACGCCGGAAAGCACCCCGGATATTGAACACCAGAGGAAAAATAATGGCAATACTCAAGAGGGTTAAATCCAGGTTATACCCCAGATTAAAATGAATGGAGATATAAGTCACTATAACCGATATCACCAGGGTGATATACGTTTTGGTGTTAATTATGGAAGTGTAGAGGTTGATATTTGAAAATTTAGTATCTTAAGACTTTAACTCAACCACCAAGATAGTGAAAAATCGAATTTTAACATTAGTTGCCCTCTTCTTTTTTACATCAGGGGGCATAATTTCAGCTCAGGTACCTTATGCGAGCCTGGAGTTTAATGAGCCCAATCAGCTTTTTCAAAGTGAAACCCCCATATCCATGAAATGGAAATATTCCGACAGGGATATGCGGAGAAAGACCAATGACAGCACCTTTTTGGATTGCGTGCTCTCGTACCAGCAGGAGGATGGCACCTGGGATTCCCTGGAGGTACAGGTTCGGGCACGTGGCAACTGGAGGCAGGAACACTGCTTTCTTACCCCGGTTAAAATCCGTATTAAAAAGGAACAGCGGGAAGGCACCCTTTTCGAAGGAAACAAGGAACTTAAAATGG
>CBDUBB010000312.1:0-3377 GCA_965365265.1 uncultured Flavobacteriaceae bacterium | reverse complement strand
TTCCTTTAACGAGAACCTTGGGATTGACAAACTGCGTTTTTACCTCTCTGCCAATAATCTGTTTACCCTGTCCGAATACCGGGGTTACGACCCGGCCGCCTCATCAGGGGCTCCAATCGGAGCTGGGATTGACCCCGGATTCTATCCGGTGGCCAGGACCTATTTGCTGGGAGTAAATTTCAAATTTTAAGCCATGAGAAAGAGATCATACAGCCTTAAAATCACAACCCTTTTCCTGATTCTGTTCCTGGGGACCCAGTCCTGCAGCGATGATTTTGTGGATGTGGATTCCTTCGACGAGGATTCGGAGAACTTCTTCAACTCCGAGCAGGATTATCAGGATGCGCTTATTGCCGCCTACGACATGCTGCAATCCACCTACCTTAATGTACTTCTGGGGGAAATCGCTTCAGACAATACCCTGGCCGGAGGCGAAAGCGCAACAGATGTGCCCGGGATACAGGAGATTGACGATATGGTACACACACCTGTAAACCAGCAGTTAAGGGACATCTGGAGTTGGATGTTTGCCGGGGTCAACAGGGCGAACTACATTCTGGAGTTCAAGAACAAAACAGAATTTCCAGGCAGGGAAATCGTACTGGCGGAAGATACCTTCCTGAGAGCATATTATTACTTTGAATTAGTGAAGTGGTTCGGCGATGTACCCCTCGCGGTAGATCGCCGGCTGCTATTCGGAGACCAGGACGTGGTGGAACGTACCCCCAAGGAACAGGTTTATGCCCAAATCGAGGCAGACCTGATTTTCGCCGCCGACATCCTGCCTTACGTGCAACCGGAAACGGGAAGGGTCACCAAAGGGGCGGCCCAGGCCCTGCTGGGAAAGGTGTACCTCTATCAGGACAAATTCCCTGAGGCTGCCAACGTATTGGAAGACCTCATTAACAACGGACCCTATGACCTGGTGGAGGATTACACCACCTTGTTTGAAAATGACAATGAAAATAACATTGAATCCGTCTTTGAGGTCCAGTATACGGATGTTGAGGGAGCAGGCTTTGGCTGCCTGCAGTGCAGTGAGGGAAATGTGGCCGTCGGGTTCAACGGAATCCGAAATTATTCGGGCCCTGAATTCGAGTCTGGATTCAGTTTCAACATACCCACTCAGGAAGTTTTTGAAGGATTTGAGCCTGGTGATGTTCGCAGGGATGTGGCCATCCTTGATATCGAAGCATGGGCATCTGAGAATTCGGAAGTCTCCTATGTGGAAGGCTATGAGCATACCGGATATTTCAACCGGAAGTACCTTCCGCGGCAGGGAGGGCGCAACACCCCGGACGCCAATCTAACCAGACCGAACAACTACCGGGCTATACGATACGCAGATGTCTTACTGATGGCCGCGGAGGCACTGAACCGTGGCGGAATTAGTGATGACCGTGCCCGGAATTACCTCAATGAAGTTCGTCGGAGGGCTTCCCTCCCCGAGATCTCGGCAACAGGCGTACCTCTCAGGGATGCTATCTACCGGGACCGAAGGGCGGAGTTGGTTGGAGAGGGACATCGTTTCTTCGACCTGGTTCGCACCGGAAGGGCGGCAGCTGAGATACCTGGATTTCAGACCGGGAAGCACGAGTTGTTCCCGATACCCTCTATAGAAATTGAATTAGCCGGAAACCGCTGGGAGCAGAATCCCGGATATTAGAAAAGTTTAAATCAATTACCCATGAAAAAGATCAAGTACCTTTTCGTTTTCATCATAGGAGTACTCCTGTTTGGCGGATGTGACCAGGAAGAAGAGATTTCCTATGTATTTCAGGATATCTCTGCCCCGACCAACGTGCAGGCCAAATTTGATATTGCCCAGGACGATACCGGGGAAGTTTCCGTTACCCCCACGGCGGAAGGCGCAACGCTTTTCGAAATCTATTTTGGGGATACAGAGAATGAAACTCCTTTGGAATTGAGCCCGGGAGAAACTGCCACCCATGTATATGGTGAAGGTGAATTCAACCTCAAGATAGTTGCTGTCGGACTGACGGGGCTCACGAGTGAGTTGAACCGGATCGTTACGATATCCTTTTCGGCACCTACGGACCTTACCGCAGAGATCACTCAGTCCAATCCTCTGGAGGTGACTGTGACTCCTTCAGCTACGAATGCCACGGTGTATGATATCTATTTTGGCGAAAATGAAGAGGAGGAACCAGTAACCATAATGGACGGGGAATCCGCTGTTTACCAGTATGCAGCAGCTGGGGAATACACCATCAGGATTGTGGCAAGAGGGGCAGGCACCGCTACTTCCGAAATTACAGAGGTCTTTACTGTGGAGGATCTGACAAATGCCGAGAGCTTCCCTATCGATTTTGAATCCAATCAAACCCTTACCGGCGTCTTTGAAGATTCCCAGGGGGTTACCGGTAGTCCTATTGCAAACCCCGATGCCAGTGGCATCAATACTTCCGCGACGGTCTTCGAATTTAACAAGGCGGAGGGAGCTGCCTGGTATTCAGGGATGTTCCACATCTTCTCAGAAGATATGGACTTGAGTGAAAGTCAGGTATTCTCAATCAAAATCTGGTCTCCAAAAGCCGGCATCAATGTCCGCTTTCAACTGGAGAAAGAAGGGGGTAATGGAACACCGCCCACCTATCAGATCGACCAGACCCTGGAAACTGCCAATGAATGGGTCACCCTGACCTACGATTTTGCGAGTGTGATTGATCCTGCAGATGGCTACGATAAGGTGGTAATATTCCCGGATTTTGACGATGTAAACCAGCCCGCCGGAGACGGTTCGATTTACTATATCGATGATATTACCCTGGTGGAGCCTACCCTGGAATTGCCGCAACTTCCAATTGATTTCGAGGCCTCCAACCTGGACTACACCTGGAATGGATTTGGTGCTGCTGACTTCACTGAAATCCCTGCTGGCGTTATTGCCAACCCGGACGCCTCAGGAATCAACACCAGTGCCTTTATCACCAAGCCGACTGGGTCGCAGGTCTGGGCGGGTGCCAGCCTGAATCTGGCAGGTGCCATCGATTTCTCAGCAGCCACAATAATTGACGTTAAGGTCTGGTCACCCAGGGCCGGAACCCCCATCCTTCTGAAAATCGAGGATTCTACCTCACCACCCGATGGAAACGGTAACCCGACAGTCTTTGCAGAGGTACAGGCAAGTACCACGGCTGCAAGTACCTGGGAAACGTTGAGTTTTGACATGACCACCTTTGGAGATTTCAACATCGCGAACTCCTATGACCGGGTGATACTCTTCCCGGACTTCGGGACTTCAGGCCAGGAGGAGAACTTCTACTTTGACGATATAGAGATTTCCACTGGTGACGGAGGAGGTGGTACCACCCCAACACAGGCTGCCCCGGATCCAACCCAGGCTCAGGCCAATG
>CBDUBB010000311.1:0-3380 GCA_965365265.1 uncultured Flavobacteriaceae bacterium | reverse complement strand
TCGATATTTCTTTTCGAGCAACGTTTCTGAATGATGGTAGTCTGCCCCGCTTAGCACGACGTCTGCTGGATACACAGAGCCGTTCACGCGGATGCCAGTAGCCCTGCCATTGTCAAGGAGGATTTCCTCTACCGGCGCATTGGTCCGGAAGGTTACCCCGAGGGATTCGGCTAGGCTTTGCATGCCTTCTACTATTTTGTACATCCCCCCTTTTGGATGCCAGGTTCCCAACCCGAAATCCGCATAATTCATAAAACTGTAGAAGGAAGGCGTCTTGGAGGGTTTGGCACCTAGGAACAAAACCGGGAATTCCAGAATGGAAATCAGTTTCGGGTTCTTAAAATCCCTTCGGACATCCCTGCTTATGGTGCTGAAGAACTGGCCGACCCTGCGGGCCGTCTGTACAGACACCAATTCCAGGGGTGATTTTCCGGGCTTGTACACCATTTTATTGATGGCGATATCGTAATTGTCTGCCGCCCTGGCGATGAATTTCCTCAGGGGTTTGGAACTTCCGGATTCGATTCGCTCGAATTCCTCGCAGATTTCTTCCATGGAATCCCCAATGGTTACCACCTCGTCTTCAAAAATGATCTGGTAAGCCGGTTTCAGTTTCTCCAGCTGGTAATAATCCGAAGCCGTCTTCCCGAAGTCCCCGAAAAACTTCTCGAAAATATCCGGCATCCAGTACCAGCTTGGCCCCATATCAAAGGTGAAACCGTCCTGCACCCATTTCGAGGCCCGGCCGCCCACCTGTTCATTTTTTTCGAAAACGGTGACTTCATATCCCGCCTTAGCCAGGTAGCAGGAGGCTGAAAGCCCCGCAAAACCCGATCCGATAATGGCAATTTTTTTACTCATGAATTACATGGGCGGAATCGATTATTCCTTGAGAGTATTTAACATCTGTTCAATGGAGTGGAACACAGATATGTTTTCCGGGAGGTTTGATTCGGCAAGGTGTTCGGTTTGCCGTCCCAAAATCCATAGCTTTCCAGGCAATTTCGTGCCCAATTTCTCCTGGAAGTCCTCTAAATATGTGTGAAGATCATCTTTGGTGGGAGTGACTGTAAAATAGGAGACAAAATAGGGGTCTTCGTAATACTTCTGTAGGTCCACCAAACTTTCGAGCGGGATGGTCTGCCCAAGATAAATCGTTTTATGGCCCCGGAGGATGAGTTCATAGTTGGCGAAGAGCAGTCCGATTTCGTGAATCTCATTTTCAGGGAGGAAGAGGACGAAAACCTTCGCCCCTTTGTTGGGCTCCAGGGACTGGAGTTTTTCGGTACTGGTGTATATTTTTTGCTTGATCAGGTGGGTGATGAAATGTTCATGGGCCGGACCTATGGTGTCCGACTGCCATAACAGCCCGAGTTCATGCAGCAAGGGCATAAATATTTCCCAGAAGATCTCCCGGAAGGATTTCTCGGCCAGCAGGCCAGAGTAGGTTTTCTGGAAAAGGGACAGGTCAAAATTGATCATCGCAAGTTTAAACGCGTTGATCGCATGGCTTTTCACACTATTCTGGGCGACGATTTCACGGACTCGCTGGTTGATTTCCGATTCCGGAATCTCGGCGATCTTCGAAATTTTATACCCGTTGTTGTACAGGAGCGTTATGTTCAGAAGTTTCTGGAGGCTTTGGAGGCTATAGGTCCGGATATTTGTCTCGGTACGTTCCGGGTTCAGCAGCCCATACCTTTTTTCCCAGATCCTTATGGTGTGGGCTTTGATCCCGCTTAGATTTTCCAGGTCACGGATCCCAAATGACTTTTTTACGCTGTTCATCTTTTATAGATAATACTTAAACAAATCTAACCTTTTTTGCTGAATCAAGTCGTTAAGAACCGTTAAATTTCGAAGAGATTGTAACTGCTGCCAGGAGTTAAAAGGGGTTTCTACCAGTACCAATGTTTGTTTTTGAATTGTAAAAATAGAACAGAGAGAAGACTTAAAACCTGCGTTCCGGATGGAGCGCATCCAGGCTGAGGGAGGTGGGTTTGCCTGAGACGATTTCCGAAATGAGTTTTCCGGTAACCGGGCCCAGGCTCCATCCCATCATGGCATGTCCGGTAGCCAGGCTTAGGTTTTTCCAGGCGGAGACCCTTCCTATGTAGGGTAATCCGTCTGGCGTCACAGGTCGCAGACCGCAGGCTGCCTGTTCTTCCTCCTGTGGAAAGACCTCAAATCCCTCGTAATACTTTTCGGCCAGCCGGGCAATGGCGGTTACCCGATTTCTTCGGATATGGTGGTTGATGCCGGAAAATTCCATCGTCCCGGCCAGGCGTGTAAACCCTTCCATGGGGGTAACGGCTACCTTGGCTTCCATCAGGATGGCCGGAAGTGTAACCGGGGGGGGCCGGTAGATGTCGATGCGGTATCCCTTCCCGGCCTGCAGGGATACTCTCAGACCCAGTTCCCTGGCGAGCAGCGGGCTCCAGGCCCCTGAAGCAAGAACCACTTCCTCGGCCGGGAATTCTTTCCGGTTGGTCTTCACCCCTGTTAGGACGCCATTCGTATGGGAAAAACCCTGTACCTCGGTATTGAGATGAATCTCCACGCCCTGCCCCATTAGATACCCCTTGAGTTTTTCCATGAGTTGTGTGGGGGTGGTATGCGCATCGCACTGATAGTGCATAGCTCCTTTAATTTCGGGACTCAGTCCGGGTTGCAGGATGGTTAGTTCGTCCAGACTAAGCTCCCGGGCCTCCAGACCAAGGTCCTGTACCTGCTGCATCACCTCAAGTTCCGCCTTCCCGCCTTTCTCCGATTTGTAGAGCATCAATAGCCCATCTTTGACCAGTTGGAAATCCCCAAGGTCGCCGCTGTCATACATTTCCTGGTACAGTTCCTTGCTCAGGACGTTGATTTCGGCAATGATGGGGATCGCCTTAGCCACCTTAGCGGAGGTGGAGGACCGGTGGAACTGCCAGGCCCATTTAATGAAGTCGGGATCCAGCCTCGGTTTCAGGTAAAATGGGCTGCTGCTGTCGAACATCCATTTGATGCCCTTAGCCATCATGCCGGGCGAAGCCAGGGGAATAATATGGCTGGGCGTCAGGTACCCGGCATTTACGTAGGAAGCCCCCCCGTCCATGGCGGACTTGTCCAGGACCTGAACCCGGTGGCCTTCTTTATGCAGGTAATAGGCACAACTCAGGCCCATGATGCCCCCTCCGATGACGACTACATTTTTGCCCATATTTAGCGTATCAAACAAAACTCTAATGTACCAATTCGTTGAGAATTTGCGAACTTTTTTTGGAGGAACCGGACAGGCCCATGAAAAAATCAGCGATAGGCAAAGCCAGCAGTTCAGCTGCTTTATTTTTAGAGGTGCTCCATCTAGCTCCCGCCTGAAAATACGTCCGAACGTGCGC
>CBDUBB010000310.1:0-3398 GCA_965365265.1 uncultured Flavobacteriaceae bacterium | reverse complement strand
CCCTTGAAGTGCTGAATTCTCTAAGGAACAGCGCCCTGTACCGGAGCGACCAGACCAGCTATATCCTGTATCCGGACAAAGAACTGCCCCGATTCACGGAAAAGAATCGTATTCCGGAATCACGGGTAAACAGCTCTGCTCTCCTGCAAAAGTTAGTGGAGGACGGGAATACCCAATTGATCGAGAAGGATGTGAACGGGAATTTCCATTTCAACGGGGCCTTCAACAATGCCGGAAAGCTGGAAGAGGCCATGGATTCCCTGGCGGGGGACTACAATAGCCTGGTAAAGAAGGACAAGGACTTGGTGCTGGATATCTACGAGGAGGTTTTTGATCACAAATCCTTTACCGGAAGGTCCGGGACCTTTTTTGCCTATGAGGGTCTGGGCTCTATTTACTGGCATATGGTATCCAAGCTGGCACTGGCAGCACAGGAAAATCTGCAGTTAGCGGTGCAGGGGGGAAGCAAGACAGCCGTCATTAGCGGACTCAGTGCCTCCTATCACGAAATCAATGCAGGGATTGGGGTGCATAAGTCCCCGGTTCTGTACGGGGCATTTCCCACGGATCCCTATTCTCATACACCCGCTCACAGGGGAGCTCAGCAACCCGGTATGACCGGGCAGGTAAAGGAAGACATCCTTACCCGGAAAGCGGAGCTTGGCGTGAACGTCCGGGATGGCAGCCTGACCTTCGGGCCTTTCTTCTTTCACAAAGAAGAACTCCTTGCTGCACCTAAGACATTTGACTTTGTCAGTATGAATGGGGAGGTGACTCCGGTAAAGGTGCCAGAAGGTTCCCTGGCATTCACCTATTGTCAGGTTCCCCTGATTTTTACCCGATCTGAAAATCGGTTTGTGGAAATTCATTTTTCGGATGGCTCGGTTGACAGAAAGGATAGTTACCTCCTGGAACCTGCCCTGAGCCGGGAAATCTTCAGGCGCAGCGGGAAGATTGCCCTCATAAAGGTGGGAATCGAAGAATCAGAATTATACGGTATTTGAAAGCTTAAAAGATGGTTCTGAAAAAATGGTACTTTTTTTTGGTTTGTACCCTGCTGCTTATGATGTCAGGCAGCTGTCTCACACAAACGCAAACCTATTGGGCAGAGGAGTTTGAGGGTGACAGGCTTTCCGAAGAACACTGGAATTTCGAATTGGGAGACGGGTGCCCCGAACTTTGCGGCTGGGGTAACAATGAATCCCAGGTATATACGCGGAACAACCATCGGATTGAAGATGGCAAGCTCATTATCACAGCCCGAAAAGAGGACTCCCTGTATACCTCCGCCCGGATAACCACCCGGGGGAAAATGGAATTCCAGTACGGGAGGATAGAGGCCCGGGCCAAACTGCCTAAGGGTACGGGAGTCTGGCCGGCCATCTGGCTGCTGGGGTCCAATATCGGGGAGGTCGGCTGGCCCCGTTGCGGGGAGATCGATATCCTGGAATACGTGGGCAAGGAGCCCGGAGAAATATTTACCTCTCTACATACCGAGGACAGCCATGGAAACACCGTTAACACCCGGAAAACGCCGATTAGAGGGCTTGAGGAGGGGTTCCATCTGTTCGCCGTTGAATGGACACCGGAGGCGATCGAATTTTTTGTCGACGGGCAGGCGGTTTACAGGTTTGCCCCCGAAGAGCGCACGGAGGAGGTCTGGCCCTTCGACCAGCCTTTTTATCTGATTATCAACCTGGCCTTGGGCGGGAATTTTGGTGGGCCTGAAATCGATGACTCCATCTTTCCCCAGGAATTTGTCATCGATTACATCCGGATTTCTAAATAGGAGTAAAAACAGTTTCGATACGAAGGTTGTTTTGAAGCCTGCTACTCAATTAAGAAGTCCTTAAGACCATCAGATAACCAAATCTTGTAACAGCAGATCCTGGTCCTTGATGGTGAAGTATCCAGGCCCCTGCCAACTGCAACTGCCCGCTGACTATTCTTTCGTATAGACCTCAGCCTGAAGGCCGGGAAGGCTTTCCCCTATGGTATTGGTAAGGGTATTGTCGGTACTGTCAAAGGTGAACTGGGTGATGTTTCCGGTACCATCTGCCAGACGCAGCAGGTTTCCCTGTATATCCCAGTTTCCTCCATCGGTCCGGGTTTGGTCGGAACAAAAGAATTTAAAGAGCCCCCCGGTTATTGTAGTGATGATCACGTCATTGCCGCTGAAGGACCAGGTATTGTCAGCACTCAGGGTAATCCGGGCCGAAATACAGGTCAGCTCGTCCAGGATGTTTGTGGTGGTGGACCCGTCCTCATCGATATCCTGTGCCGGCGAAATGGTTAGTTCAATTAGGTTCCATGTACCCAGTACAAGATCGAAATTAGGATTGGGCGCCGGCCCCCCATCGTCATCAGAACAGGAGAGTACCGTCAGGGAGAGGAATAGCAGCAGGATTTTTTTCATACGGGAAAGGAAGATTTAAAGGCCAGTCACCTCATTTCTGCCTAAGATAGGGATTTTGAAAATGTAGAACAAGCGGGGATCGGACCGGCCTTCAGGGTTTTGCTGTAACAATTTAACGGTTGACACGTCTTTTTTTAGAATCCAATGCATGAATGCCTTTGCGAGGATTCCAGAAGCAGATTGCTACCAGCCATGACCGCCAATTCCAATATCACCCCGATTAAGCTTTCCCACTCGATCCTGATTTTTGGAGGAGCCGCGTTGATGTTCCTTTTATTCGAACGGGTCATCCTTCCGTATTTGGGGGCGCAGGGAGTAAACAGGGCAGTATTATTCATGGTCATGGCCGTACCCCTAATGATCTTTTTTTCGGTGGCTTTGCTGGGCTATCGACGGGAAGGGAATCCATGGCGGTGGCGGGAGTTCAAAACCCGGTTCCGGTATAAGCCCATCAAGGGGAAGATGTGGCTATGGACTATCCTGATCGTACTTGTTGATGTTGGACTATATCTGGCGGTGTATCAATTCGCTTATCCTGTTGTCAAAAGGGTACATGACGCGTTCCCTCCCCCTGAAATTATGAATGAAATCATGAGCGATGGGGAAACGTTCGCCGGCTATGTGATTAAGGGTAACTGGTTTTTGCTGCTGCTGCAACTGGGCTACTATTTTTTTAATGTGCTGGGGGAAGAGTTTTTATGGAGGGGCTACCTGTTCCCAAAACAGGAGTTGCGCCACGGAAAATATACCTGGATCGTGCACGGGTTGCTGTGGACGATGTTCCACTTATTCGCACCGTACAATGCCCTGATGGTACTGCCGGGGGCACTTTTCATGTCCTATGTGGTACAGCGCACCCAGAACAATACCCTCTTCCTGATATCACATGCCGCATTGAACGGCATTCCTATTGTTATGCTGATCATGAATATAATCGGATAGGGGTGAAGGATTAAAAAGCCGTCAATCCAATTAAAGAGGG
>CBDUBB010000309.1:0-3415 GCA_965365265.1 uncultured Flavobacteriaceae bacterium | reverse complement strand
GCGGGCTCGGCTCAGAACCTGATGCGGTGGGTCTCCCCGCGTCTGATCAAAGAGACCTTCGTGCCGCCACAAGACTATCGCTATCCCTTCCTGGGATAATTAAAAAGCCCCGTCCAGGGGCTTTTTTTATGCCTTTTACCTGCCGGGGTCTGGCAGGTAAACCACTTTCTTGGTTTCAAAAAAGGGTTCCTGAAAATAGCGCTGAAGCGGATAAATCCGGGCTTGAGGGAAGGTTTCCAGCTCTTCGGTCAGGTCGCCTCCCTTCAGGTAAAGGATCCCATTGGGGATGGAATCCCTGCAGGCTTTCTTCAGCCGGCCGCGTGTCCAGTGGACAAAAGTGGGCATTGCAGCCACAGCCCGGCTGACGATAAAATCAAATCGTTCCTGCATGTTCTCAACGCGGACCTGCCGGGCCTCGGCATTCTGAAGCTCCAGACCCCGGATAACGTCCTGCACTACTTTTATCTTCTTGCCAATCGCGTCCACGAGGGTAAAACGGGTCTCCGGAAACAGGATGGCAAGGGGGATTCCGGGAAATCCGCCCCCGGTACCCACGTCGAGGATATCGAGATCGGGCCGGAAACTATGAACCCGGGCAATTCCCAGGCTATGCAGTACGTGCCGGAGGTACAACTCCTCTATATCCTTCCGGGATACGACATTGATCCGGGTGTTCCAGTCCTCGTAGAGACCGCCAAGTGCCTGGAACTGTTCCTTTTGAAGGTCCGATAAATTGGGAAAATATTTGTAAACAATCTCGGCTTCCATGCCTACCTTTGTGGTTTGATCGCAAAAATACTACATTCGTACTGAGGTAGAGGACCCTATTTAGCTGTCTTTTACTTTTAAATCCTTTTAAGATTACAATCCCTATTATGCAAGAATCCCCCATTCGATTTTCCCGAAACGACTCAGCCCAATTCTTCAGAACACTCAATAAAAGGGTCAATGACTACTTCCGGGAGAACAAACTCAAGAAAACAGGTAACTGGAAACTTTACCTGAAATCCATCGTAATGTTCAGCATGTTGCTGGCGCCTTATTTCCTGATCCTTACCCTGGGGCTGCCTGGCTGGGCAAACCTCCTGGGCACCATCCTGATGGGAATCGGTATGGCAGGCGTGGGCATGAATGTGATGCACGACGGGAACCACGGGTCGTTTTCCTCCAAGAAATGGGTAAACAAGCTCATGGGCGGGAGTATTTACATCCTGGCCGGAAACGTCTATAACTGGCAGGTACAGCACAATGTGCTGCACCATACCTATACAAACATACACGAGCACGACGAAGACCTGAATGCAGGGAGGATTCTTCGGTTTACCGAGCATGATCCCTGGTACAGCTTCCACCGCTTTCAGCATTACTATTCCGTTTTCCTCTACGGCCTGCTGACATTCAACTGGGCCCTGGTTTCTGACTTTAAACAGATGTACCGCTATACCAGGAAAAAACTGGCCTACGGGAAGTTCCCGAACCCCGCGCTCAACTGGAGCGTCCTGGTCATCACCAAACTTATCTATCTGACGGTTTGGGTGGTCATCCCCATGATGGTTCTTAATATCGCCTGGTGGAAGGTACTGCTCGGATTCTTCATCATGCACTACGTGGCCGGACTCATCCTGAGTGTGGTATTTCAGCTGGCCCATGTGGTGGACCATGCGGAAACCCCACTGCCGGAAGAAGATGGCAGCATGAAAAACACCTGGGCCATTCATCAGTTGTCTACCACCGTAAATTTCGGAACCCGGAACAAGTTGGTCAACTGGTTTACGGGTGGTCTGAACCATCAGGTAGAACACCACATCTTCCCGCACATCAGCCATGTCCATTACGGCAAAATTGCCAAGATCGTAAAGCAGACTGCCCGGGAATTCAATTTGCCCTATAACGAATACGAAACCACCCGGAAAGCCGTCATCTCACATTTCCGTCACCTGAAAGAACTGGGGAAAAAACCCCGTCTTCAGATGCAATAAAGTGCTTCTTTATGAATGATTTTCTGTCGGACCGCATCAGGAACATGTCAACTTCGGCTACCCTGGCCATGGCAGCGAAAGCCCGGGAACTGAGGAAGGAAGGAAAGGATATCATCGGACTCAGCCTTGGAGAACCGGATTTCAACATCCCTGATTTCATTAAGGAGGCGGCTAAAAAAGCCATAGACGACAATTACAGCAGTTATTCTCCCGTAGACGGGTATGCCGACCTGAAAACCGCCATCTCCGAAAAATTCAAACGGGACAATGCCCTTGACTACTCGGAGGATCAAATCGTGGTTTCCACAGGTGCCAAGCAATCCCTTGCCAATGTGGCCATGGTACTGCTCAACCCGGGGGACGAGGTAATCCTCCCCGCACCCTACTGGGTCAGTTACCGGGATATTGTAAAACTGGCAGAAGGCGTACCGGTGGAGGTTCCTACCAGCATTGAATCAGACTTCAAGATTACCCCGGACCAATTGCGCAAAGCCATCACCCCTAAAACAAAAATGATCTGGTACAGCTCCCCCTGCAACCCCAGCGGATCGGTCTACAGCCAGGAGGAACTTGAAGGACTGGCAGACGTACTTAAAGAGCACCCTCATGTTCTGGTGGTCTCTGACGAGATATACGAGCACATCAACTTCCGGAGTGCTCATGCGAGCATGGCCGGAATCCCTGGGATGTATGACAGGACGGTGACCGTAAACGGGGTTTCCAAAGCCTTCGCCATGACCGGATGGCGGATCGGGTATATCGGGGCTCCCGCCTGGATCGCAAAGGCATGTACAAAATTTCAGGGGCAGATCACCAGTGGGGCCAATGCCATTGGCCAACGGGCTACCATAGCGGCCCTGAAAGCGCCGGTGGACCGGATCCGCTACATGATCGATACCTTCCATCAACGGAGGGACCTGATTCTCGACCTGTTGGGTGAAATCGAAGGGTTCAAACTCAACGTTCCTGAAGGGGCGTTTTACGTTTTCCCGGACGTCTCCCATTTCTTCGGCAAAAACCTAAAGGGCAGGACCATTGAAAATGCCTCTGACTTCGCTATGTACCTCCTGGAAGAGGCCCAGGTAGCTACTGTGACCGGCGAGGCCTTTGGGAACCCGAACTGTATCCGGATATCCTACGCCGCCTCCGAGAAGGAAATCCGCGAAGCCATACGCCGCATCGGGGAGGCCCTGTAAACCATCACGCTACATGCTTAGGTCCGCTTCCAGAAGTAAGGGGTAAGCAGGATCAATACCGTGAAGAGTTCCAGCCTGCCTGCGAGCATCAGGAACGTACACCACCACTTCCCGATAGCCGGAAGCCCGTTGAAGTTATTTAGCGGACTCAGGGACCCGAAAGCGGGCCCAACATTCCCGAGGGAAGAGGCAGCTCCTCCAATGGCCGATACAAAATCCAGGCCCAGCAACCCGAGCACC
>CBDUBB010000308.1:0-3455 GCA_965365265.1 uncultured Flavobacteriaceae bacterium | reverse complement strand
ACGGCTTCATAAAATTGCTTTGCACGGTCCATATCTGTGACGGGGATCTCCACCCAACCTATGACATTTTTCTCCATGACTCTGATGTTTAGAAGTTCTTACGCGTTTCCTGACTAACTTTCGCCTGGCCGTACGTCCATAAGGCGAATGGGAGTAGTAGGTCCTTTAAAGGTATATATTTTCAGGAAGCCCCGTGGTAGCGTGCGATGATTTCCTGTACAGAATGTATGGTCTTGCAGGTCCAGTCAAACCGCTTTTCCAGGATTTCGGTTTCACTGAGTTGCCATGGCAACTCAGAAGTGCGCAGGCGGGAGGAGAGGGCCTGAAGGATAATCGCGGCTGCCACTGAAATATTCAGGCTTTCGGTAAATCCGAACATGGGGATGTACAGGGCCCCATCGGCCTGTTCCAGGACTTCGGGGCTCAGCCCTTCTTTCTCCGTTCCGAAAAACAAGGCTGTGGGGCCTTCCAGTGTAAACAAATCAAGGGTGTTGCTTTCCGCCTTTGGGCTGGTTGCGATGATCCGGTATCCTTTTTCCCGAAGGTTCTCGATGCAGGCCCCGCTGTCGGGATACCGGTGGATGTCCACCCATTGCTGAGCCCCCATGGCTATATTCTTGTCCAGGCGATTTCCGAAACGCCCTTCGATCAGGTGGGCCTCCTGAACTCCAAAAACATCACAGGAACGGATCACCGCACTGGCGTTGTGCAGCTGGTAGACATCCTCCAGGGCAACGGTGAGATAACGCGTCCGGTTGGCCAGTACCTGAAGGAAACGTTCCTTCCGTTCTTTGGTGATGAACCCCTCGAGATAGGCCAGTAAATTGAGGTCGATATTTGCCGTTTCCCTCATGGTGGCCTAAATTTAAAAAATCCATCCGGCATTGGGTGAAAAAATTACCACCTCTGCCAGATGGTGGACAGTTATCAGTGCAGCTTAAATAAATGAGGCTATGAAAAAACTGGTGGTGCTTAGCGGGGCCGGCATGAGTGCCGACAGTGGACTAAAGACCTTCCGGGATTCTGGAGGGCTATGGGAAGGGCATGATGTGATGCAGGTAGCTTCCCCTGAGGCATATGCCAAAAACCCGGATCTGGTCCTTGAATTTTACAACCAACGCCGGCGCCAGCTTAAAAGTGCCGTTCCCAATGCCGGGCACCAGGCCCTGGCATCCCTTGAATCCCATTTTGATGTAACTATCGTCACGCAAAACGTGGATGACCTTCACGAAAGGGCGGGAAGCACCCGGGTGCTTCACCTGCACGGTGAACTTCTGAAAGTCCGAAGTACCGGGCCCAACAATACCGTATACTCCTGGGAGGACGACCTTCTTCCCAAAGATTCCTGTGAAGAGGGCTACCCGCTTCGCCCTCATATCGTCTGGTTTGGGGAACCGGTCCCACTTCTGGAGGAGGCAGCCAAACTCACCCTGCAGGCAGATTTCCTGATTGTGGTGGGAACCTCTTTACAGGTGTATCCGGCGGCAGGGCTCATCCATTACAGGAAACAGGGAGTTCCCCTGTATTTCGTAGATCCGAACCCAAGTCTGAATGAAGGGGACCTGGACCATCTTGAAATTATCCAGGAGCGGGCGGCCGTCGGGCTCCCTATTTTGGCGAATCGCCTAATTGGTAAAGGGTCCGGGTACGTTGGGCCCAATCCATAACAGCTTTTCGCTGTGCATCTGAAAGATCGGCCTCTGAATGGGTCCAGGTGTATTCATTCAGGGGCATCTCGGCAGACTCCACGGTCTCCACCACTTCTTCCAGCTTGTGATCCTTCTTTTTGGGACTGTAAGATTCCCAGGCTGAAAAATTCAGGTGTTCCTTCCCTTCCTCAATATGGTCTGCCAGCCACCAGGATACCGGCGCGACCTCATTGTACCAGGGGTAGTTGGTCTGGTTTGTATGGCAATCATAACAACTCGACTCGAGAATACCCGCCACTTCCTGGGAAGGGTTGGTTTCCTCGAGGAACTTCGAGAGGTGATCCCCTGTAGCTTCATTCTTTTCAGGGCGGTAAAACTGCATTGCCACAAAGATGATCAGCAATGCCCATGCGATTTTTTTGCCTAATTTCATGTCAGCTTATTTTGGCCCTAAAGTAGTGCATACACCGTGAAATCCCAACTAAAAAAACAGCTGGAATATGTAGATGCCACCCGAAAAAAAAGGGGGGAAGTGGCCCGGACTATCCTTAAAAACCCGGAATTAATACCACCCCTTCTGGAAATTGCCCTGTGGGAAAACAATCCAACCGGCAGCCGTGCCGCCTGGGTCCTTGAATTTGTCATCAAGCAGGAGCCACGCCCCCTCTACCCTTTGCTTGACCGGTTTACTGACGGATTGAAAGGGGTGACCCCCGAGTCCTCTATTCGGCCCCTCGCCAAGATTTGTGAGATCCTCCTCACATCATACTACGATGCTCAAAAGGGGCTAGACCGGCCTCCCCTGACAGACGGGCATAAGACTAAAATGACGGAGGCCTGCTTCGATTGGTTGATCAGCACTGAAAAAGTCGCCCCAAAGGCCTATAGCATGCGTTCCCTCCTGCTGCTGGGCACCGAAATCGGCTGGGTACATCCCCAGCTGAAGGGAGTGCTTGAGCAAAACTACCCCGCGGGCTCCCCGGCCTACCAGGCCCGTGCAAGGCAGGTGCTGAAAAAACTGCCCTGATCCCTGCGGAGCCCTATCACAAGAACGTTCCCCGAATACCCCGGGATTCTGTATCTTTGCCCTTTTCAAACCAGCAATTATGGCGAGCCATCCTCTACTGGCCATTTCCCCTGTCGACGGGCGATACGGCGGAAAGGTAACCAAACTTCAATCCTATTTTTCCGAAGCTGCCCTGATTCGGTACCGGGTACGTGTGGAAGTGGAATATTTCATAGCCCTTTGCACGATCCCCCTGCCGCAACTGGCATCCCTGGACCCGGCGCAGTTCCCAAAGCTACGGGCTATCTACACCGATTTTGGTCTGGAGGATGCCCTGCAGGTCAAGGAGATTGAAAAAACGACCAACCACGACGTAAAAGCCGTCGAATACTACCTAAAAAAGAAATTTGACGGCCTGGGCCTTGGGGCCTACAAGGAATTTATCCATTTCGGACTGACCTCCCAGGACATTAACAACACCGCGATTCCCCTTTCGTTCCGGGAGGCTATGGAGGAAGTCTATGTCCCGTCCTATGAGGAGCTGTATCGAACCCTGAGGGAGCTGGCCACGACGTGGCAAGATATTCCCATGCTCGCCCGCACCCATGGGCAACCGGCCTCCCCTACCCGGCTGGGCAAGGAACTGGAGGTTTTTACCGTTCGCCTGGCTGAACAGTTCCGGCTGCTGGGCCAGGTCCGAGTTGACCAGGAAATTGAAGGCGTCATTTGGATTCTGGTTATTGGCGATCATCTGCTCGATGGCCTTTCGGGTTAGCAAGGGGCGAGCGTGCAGGGTACTG
>CBDUBB010000307.1:0-3457 GCA_965365265.1 uncultured Flavobacteriaceae bacterium | reverse complement strand
AGACAACGATCTGGTAGCCCTGCTGAACCTGGTGGCGGTACCGTTTCCCTCTGATGAAGAAATGGTGTACCACGCCGGAGAGGATTTGAAATCCCGATTAAAGAATATCCTTAGCCGGCAACGGTTCAATTGATTAAAAAACCCGGCTCAGGCCGGGTTTTTGCTTTCCAGGCCTGGTCTCAGCCGGTCAATCCCCCCGTGGGAGTCGTGGTCCCGAACGCGGCCTCCCTCTAGGATCAGTACCTGCGGAGACTGATGCGGCACTTCAAAATTACGCGCCACCTGCTGGGAAAGTTCCCGGTGCGTGATCAGATCCAAAAGGTAAAAATCCGCCTGCTCACGGGCCTGGTCCCAATTCTGCTGAAACCGCCTCATCATCATGCTGCTCAGCCCACAACGGGTGGAATGCTTGAAGATCACTTTGGGACGCACCGGTCCCTCCTTCAGGTGCTCGAGTTGTTCAATCCTTTCCAAAGGGGTCCATGGAAAAGGCGCAGGACTACTTTTATCTCCTCCCGCGGAGGATGTGCCAAACAGGGATTTTAATTTCTTCACAAGAACGGGTACCTTAACATTGGAAATGCCTAAAATTTCTTCATTAATCCGGCAGCCTATCCGAAACAAAACCTGTCCAATTGTCTGGTTTTTAGGGATTTTTGCTGCCATTCTGTCTGTTTTCATTCCTTGGTAGGATTCTTGACCTTTTCCGGTTGATTAACATTCAGTACGAAAACAAAACAGGCTATGAACATAAATAATTTTACCATAAAATCCCAGGAGGCCATCCAGCAAGCGCAACAGCTCGCACAGGAACTGGGCCACCAGCAAGTGGAAAATGAACACCTCTACAAGGCCATCAGCATGGTCGATGAGAACGTCCTTCCTTTCCTTCTGAAAAAACTCAATGTAAATGAAGGGCTTGTAGGCCAAATCCTGGCAAAAGAGCTGGAGAGCTTCCCAAAAGTCTCCGGAGGCAACCTCATGTTCTCCAATGAGGCGGGCAAGACCCTCAATGAAGCTTCTATCCAGGCCAAGAACATGGGGGATGAATTCGTTTCCGTGGAACACCTCCTGCTGGCTATTTTTAAATCAAAGAGCAAAATAGCGCGAATCCTCAAGGACCAGGGAATTACGGAAAAAGACCTTAAAAGTGCCATAGAGGAACTAAGAAAGGGCGGAAAAGTAACCTCACAAAGTGCGGAGGACACCTATAACGCCCTGGATAAATACGCCAGGAACCTCAATAAGCTGGCAGACAGCGGAAAGCTGGATCCGGTAATCGGAAGGGACGAGGAGATCCGGCGTATCCTGCAAATCCTCTCCAGGCGCACCAAGAACAACCCGATGCTGGTCGGAGAGCCGGGAACGGGTAAAACGGCCATTGCCGAGGGCCTGGCCCATCGCATCATACAGGGTGACGTACCGGAGAACCTGAAGGACAAGGTCATCTATTCCCTGGACATGGGGGCACTCATTGCAGGTGCCAAATACAAAGGGGAGTTCGAAGAGCGGCTTAAATCTGTCATCAAGGAAGTAACCTCCTCCGACGGCAACATCGTCTTGTTTATAGACGAAATCCATACGCTTGTGGGCGCCGGAGGCGGACAGGGAGCCATGGATGCGGCCAATATCCTTAAACCCGCGCTGGCCCGGGGCGAACTCCGCGCCATCGGGGCTACCACCCTGGACGAATACCAAAAATATTTCGAAAAGGACAAGGCCCTGGAGCGCCGCTTCCAGAAGATTACCGTAGACGAACCCGATACCGAAAGCGCCATTTCCATCCTGAGGGGACTGAAGGAGAAATACGAAACCCACCATAAGGTGCGCATCAAGGACGAAGCGGTCATTGCAGCCGTGGAGCTTTCCCAGCGCTACATCACCAACCGGTTTCTTCCGGACAAGGCCATTGACCTGATGGATGAGGCAGCTTCCAAACTCAGGATGGAGATCAACTCCAAACCGGAGGAGCTGGATGTGCTCGACCGGAAAATCATGCAACTGGAAATCGAGATCGAGGCGATCAAACGGGAAGACGACCCCGCCAAGCTCAAGGCGCTGAACATAGACCTCGCCAACCTGAAGGAAGAACGAGCGTCTATCTTTGCCCAGTGGGAGGGGGAAAAAGACGTGGTGGATTCCATCCAAAAGACCAAACAGGACATAGAGGACTATAAACTGGAAGCTGAACGCGCAGAGCGAAACGGGGACTATGGAAAGGTAGCCGAGCTCCGGTATGGCAAAATCAAGGAAGCCCAGGCCAAATTGGAAAAGCTGCAACAAGAACTGGCATTACAACAGGAGTCCGGCACCCTGATCAAGGAAGAGGTCACCGCCGAGGATATCGCCGAGGTAGTGGCGAAATGGACCGGGATCCCGGTCAACAAGATGCTGCAGAGCGAGCGGGAGAAACTCCTGAAACTCGAGGCGGTTCTGCATAAGCGCGTGGTCGGGCAGGAAGAGGCCATTCAGGCGGTCTCCGATGCCATCCGGCGAAGCCGGGCAGGGCTGCAGGACCCCAAAAAGCCCATCGGGTCCTTCCTGTTCCTCGGAACTACCGGGGTTGGAAAAACAGAACTGGCCAAGACCCTGGCAGCCTATCTCTTTGATGATGAAAACGCCCTTACCCGTATCGATATGAGCGAGTATCAGGAACGGCATGCGGTAAGCCGCCTGGTGGGGGCGCCCCCCGGATACGTCGGGTACGACGAGGGAGGTCAACTCACCGAGGCTGTCCGTCGGAAGCCTTATTCCGTGGTACTCCTTGACGAGATCGAAAAGGCCCACCCGGATACCTTCAACATCCTGCTCCAGGTACTGGATGAGGGCCGACTGACAGACAATAAGGGAAGGCTGGCGGACTTCAGGAATACGATCATCATCATGACCAGCAATATGGGCAGCCATATCATACAGGAGAAATTTGAACAATCGGATGACCTGTACAGTGCCACGGAGGCAGCACGGGTAGAGGTGATGGGATTGCTCCGCAAGAGCATCCGGCCGGAATTCCTGAACCGTATCGACGACATCATTATGTTTACCCCGCTGAACCGGGAGGATATCAAGGAAGTCGTACGCCTGCAGTTGGCACACCTGAAAAAAGTGCTTGCCGACCAGCATATTACCATCGATGCCACTGAGGAGGCAGTGGCTTATCTGGCCGAGAAGGGATTTGACCCTCAATACGGGGCTCGCCCCATCAAAAGGACCATCCAGCGGGAAGTACTCAACAACCTGTCAAAGGAGATCCTCAAAGGAAGCATCCATGCGGACAGCATTGTACTAATCGATAGTTTTGAGGATGAATTGGTTTTCCGAAACCAGAACGAACTGGTGGAATAGGTCAAAACGTCTGTAATTAGAAAACCCCGGGGACTCCAAAACCCGGGGTTCTTTTTTTGACTTCTATTATACCGCACAGTATCAGATTTTTTATATTCGTAGAAAATCCACC
>CBDUBB010000306.1:0-3476 GCA_965365265.1 uncultured Flavobacteriaceae bacterium | reverse complement strand
TCAATCCTGACCAAGTACGTGCAGCAGCGCATTGAGATACAGATCCTGAACCTGCCGAAAGACAAGGCGATGGAAGCCTTCGAACGGATCGGACAGGACCAAAACCGCGACTTGAAACAGGGATTGCCTGCGGAAAAGTATGAGGGATTTGTGGAGCTTCAGGAAAAGGGATATAAAGGAAAGAAAAAGCGGAAAAAAAAGAAAAAGAAAAAAACATAACCCCTTATGAAAAAACTTCTCGTGCCTCTGATCGCACTATTCTGCTTAGGTATTCAGGCACAACGCCCACAAGGTTCTCAGGACAGGACCATCAAACTCTCCGGAACAATTCTGGATCAGGACACGGGAAGACCTCTGGAATATGCAACTGTTGTGTTGCAGAACGCCCAGGATCCCTCGAAGGTAACCGGCGGGATCACGGATATTGACGGAAAATTCAGTGTGGAGGCACCCGTAGGGATATACAATATCCGGGTAGAATACATCTCCTTTAAAACCTATTCTTTAGACAATCAGCGACTTACAAGCTCCCGTGACCTGGGTGTAATCCGTATGGCCATGAGTGCTCAGGAACTTGAAGCTGTGGAGCTAGTCGGCGAACGGACTACCGTAGAGGTTCGACTCGACAAGAAAATCTACAACATAGGAAAGGATATCACCACCAGCGGGGGAACCGTTACAGATGCCCTGAACAATGTGCCTTCTGTAGCCGTAGACGTAGAGGGAAATATCAGCCTGAGAGGGAATGACAACGTGCGGATCCTGATCAACGGCCGGCCTTCAGCCCTGGCGGGATTTGGTTCAACCGACGCCCTGCAGCAACTCCCAGCTGACGCCATCGAAAAGGTGGAGGTAATCACGAGCCCTTCGGCACGGTATGATGCTGAAGGAACTGCTGGAATCCTGAACATCATCCTGAAGCGAGAAAAGACCTTGGGATTCAATGGCTCTGTCAACTCCTTCCTCGGGTATCCAACCACCAGCGGAATTACCTCCAATGTGAATTTACGGTCAGACAAAGTCAATATTTTCAACACCACGGGCATCCGGTACAGGAATTCCCCCGGGAATGGCTATTTTGACAATACATACGCCTCCGGTTCCTTTGACCGAATCATAGAGGACCGGGAAATCGATCGGAAGGATCAAAGTTTCAACACCAATATCGGGATGGAGTATTTCCTCAGCGAACGCTCCAGCATTACCGGAAGTTTTTTCTGGAGGTTTTCCAAGGATGACGATGTTACCGAAAACGTCTCTGACCGATTTGTCGGAGATGACGTACAAAGCCGGACCTTCCGGGAGCAGCAGGAAACGGAGCAAGACAACAGCTATCAGGCTGCGCTGAATTACCGAAACAATTTCGACGACGAGGGGCACCTGCTCACGGCCGATGTTCAGTATTCCATCAACCGGGAGGACCAGGAGGCAGTTATCGAGGAACGGATCACCTTCCCGGGGGACAATCTGCTCGCCCTGGAAAATGTCCTTCAGAAAGAAGACCAAACCGAATGGCTGATCCAGGCTGACTATGTCCGCCCCATGGAAGATGCCCAGTTCGAAGCGGGTTTTCGCTCCAATTTGGAAGAAACAATTACCGATTACCGCCTGGATTCCCTGGACCAGGCTTCCGGGGATTTTGTTATCAACGAAGCCCTTACCAATATTTTCACCTATAACGAGAATGTCCATGCCGCCTACACCCAGTACGGCAATAAACTGGGTAAGTTCTCCTTCCTGACGGGCTTGCGACTGGAATACACCCAGCTGAAAGGGTTGGTAGAAACCGAATTTGACATCGAGGAGCTGGAAGAAATACTCGGGCAGGATGTAGACCTTAATTTCAACAAAGAGTACCTGGGGCTTTTTCCAACCGTGAACGTCATCTATGAGCTGTCGGAGAACGAAAACTTTTCCCTGGGATACAACCGGCGCATCAACAGGCCTCGGGGCTGGTTCATCAACCCCTTCCCTTCCCGGAGCAGCCGGACCAACATCTTCCAGGGAAACCCGGACCTGGATCCTGCTTTCTCCAATGCCTTTGACCTGGGGTACCTCAAACGCTGGAAAAGCCTTACCCTGACCTCTTCGGTCTATTACCAGCGGGAAACCGGATCCTTTACGCGCGTACAGGAACCTACCGGGATCACCACCCCTGACGGGATCGAAATCATCAGGACGATCCCGATCAACCTCGCCACAAATCAGCGCTACGGGGCAGAAGCCGGAATCCTGTATAACCCTGTCCGCTGGCTGAGGATCAACAGCAGCTTTAATTTCTTCCGCTTTGTTACGGAAGGAGAATTCAACGAGGTGGACTACGGGGCTGAAAACAACAGCTGGTTCGGCCGTTTTAGCTCCAAGGTGACCCTCCCGGGCAAGGTGGACTGGCAGACCAATATGTTCTACCGGGGCCCTTCGAACAATGCGCAGACGGAATTCAAGGGGATCTTTTCCATGAACCTGGCCTTCAGCAAGGATATCATGAACGACAACGGGACTATTCTGCTGAACATACAGGATGTATTCAATTCCCGCAAACGCCGGTCCTTTACGGAAACGGATTTCTTTACCTCGGACAGCGAATTCCAGTGGCGGGTACGGTCTATAAGGCTATCCTTTGTATACCGCTTCAATGAGTCCAAAAAACGGAACGGCCGGGGAAGGGGCGGTGACGATTATGAAGAGGAAGGTGAATTTGGGGGAAGCAGCTAAAATTGGGCAGTAGGGTACAAAAATAAAAAGCGGGAAATTCCCGCTTTTTTTTATGCTTCTCTTTCAGCTCGTTTAGCTGCCCGGCGTTCTTTCCACATCTCCAGGAGGTTTCCTCCCAGCCAGTAGGGAACTACAAAGAGTATCAAGAACATCATGAGCCAGAACCCTATGGTAAGGATGGTCAGAAAGGCCAGAAAACCGAGATATTGATCAAATTCAAACATGGAAACGCGCTTTGGATGACAAAGATAGGAGGAATTCAATAAATGTCGCAAATCCATTTAAAATTTTTCATCTGACAGGCCATCTCCTTGCCCTGCTGCCCCCCGAATCCTTACCTTTGTTAAAAATGATAACCCATGGAATTCCGAATCGAAAAAGACACCATGGGCGAGGTGAAAGTCCCCGCCGACAAATACTGGGGGGCCCAGACAGAGCGGTCCCGGAACAATTTTAAAATCGGGCCGGAAGGGTCCATGCCCCTTGAGATTATTCAGGGGTTTGCCTACCTGAAAAAAGCAGCTGCCTATGCCAACTGTGAGCTCGGTGTGCTGCCGGAATCCAAAAGAAACCTCATTGGCCGGGTATGTGACGAGATCCTGGAGGGGAAACACGACGATCAGTTCCCGCTGGTCATCTGGCAAACCGGTTCCGGAACCCAGAGCAATATGAATGTGAACGAGGTGATCGCAAACAGGGCCCATGAGCTGGCCGGACATCGCATCGGGGAAGGGGAAAAAACACTTCAGCCGAACGACGAT
>CBDUBB010000305.1:0-3480 GCA_965365265.1 uncultured Flavobacteriaceae bacterium | reverse complement strand
TAGAGCGCTGGATTGTGGTTCCAGAGGTCGCCGGTTCGAACCCGGTCTTCCACCCCATACAAACCTCCGGTTTAAGCTGGAGGTTTTTTTATGGAAAAAGGGTCAACCTATTTCCGTTGCCCTTAATGAAAAAACCCGCTTCCATAGGGGGCGGGTTTTTAACTTCTGAGGGGTCTTTATCCCGGGTTCGTTTATTTGGCAGCCTTGTCCACTATCAAACGCTGGTCGCGGTTAGCGATTTCCCAGGCGGTATGGAAGATGAGCTGGGACCTGTTCCTTAGCAGGTCGTAATTGATCTTGTCCGGAGTGTCACCGGGCCGGTGGTAATCGGCATGGGTCCCGTTGAAATAGAAGATGATCGGGATGTTGTTTTTGGCGAAATTATAATGGTCGCTACGGTAATAGAACCGGTTCGGATCATTCTCATCGTTATAGGTATAATCCAGTTCTATATTCGTGTATTTGGCATTGACGGCCTCTGAAAGCTCATGCAATTCTGTACTCAGCTTGTCCGATCCGATCAGGTAAACGTAATTCCGGTCTCCCTCGCGTTTCGGGTCAATGCGGCCGATCATGTCTATATTCAGGTTGGCCACGGTTTGCTCCAATGGGAAGACGGGAGCTACATCCGTGTAATAGCGGGATCCCAGCAACCCTTTTTCCTCCCCGGTAACGTGAAGGAAAACGACCGATCTCCTCGGGCGCATGCCCGCATCCACAGCCATCTTAAAAGCCTCTGCAATCTCGAGCATGGCCACGGTGCCGGAACCATCATCATCAGCTCCGTTGTTGATGGCACCATCGGCATTAACGCCAATATGGTCCAGGTGGGAGGAAATCACTACGTATTCCTCGGGTAACTCTGAACCCCTGATGTAGGCCACCACATTTTCAGAATCTATCATTTCATTCTGGCTGATCACCTTCAGGTTAATGTCAGCCGGGACCCGGGAGGCCCTGTCAGTGTTCTTGTACGAAGGAAAAACCTTCTTGGCCAGTTCTTCTTTGATCAGGATCATGCCCGGAGCTTTTTCCTGGGACACCAGGTCCATGCTTCCGCGATCATTCGCCTTCATATAGTTGAAGTAGCGCTGGTACCGCGCATAGTTGTCCGGATCAACGTAGAGGATTCCATCGGCTCCCTTGCGCTTGGCCACTTCCATCCTCTTTTCAATCGCCTCGGAGATATTGCTCCACTTGGAGGCCTCACTTGTGCCGGTCAGCAGAAAGGTCCCGTCCTCGCTGCGGGGTTCTCCGGATTTCATCAGGAGCAGTTTTCCCCTGACATCCAGTCCATTGTAATCTGAGTATTGATCCGTTTCGATTCCGTAGCCGACGTATAGAACTTCCTCATACGCGCCTTCAGAGCCCGTAAAGGTCAGGAACCCTTCTCCGTTCCCGTAGGATTCTCCAGCAATTTCAATGGTTCCCGAAGGAAGCTTGGCCATTTCCAGTGGTACTTTCTGAAAGTAATCCCCGCTTTTCTGAGCCGCGGGAATACCAAGGGCTTCATACGCCTCTTTTAGGTAAGCAATGGCTTTTTTCTGTCCCTCCTTGCCGGTTTCCCTTCCCTGGAATTCATCGGAGGCATAGGTATACAGGTGCTCCTTCAACTCAGATTCTGAAATGGAAGCAGCCAGGCTCATTACGTCAGGCCGTTCAGGGGCCAGCGCTGTATTCTCGACAACGGTCTTCTGTGATCCGCCATTGCAGGAGAGCAGCAGACCGGTGAAAAGGAGGAATGCGTTTTTCATAGAGGGATTTTTTTTGAACGCACAAAAATAACCAAAATGGGGAATATTAATCGCTGAACTTTTTAGGGCCCCTGTTAAAGCAGGGGCAGGCCCACCTCAGTTATAGGCTTCCATAGGCAGTCCGGATCATGGCATCGGTATCCGCAAGGCATTTGAAAACTTCGAAGGTCCTTCCCTGAGTCCGTTGTGCCCCCAGGGCATTGGCATATTTTGCGGCCCTGACGAAGTTCTCCGTATCACCCAGAAGTCCAAACCCAAGACCTCCGGCGAAGGAGTCCCCGCATCCGGTGGTATCCACCACGTCGGTAACCGGAACGGAAGGAACAATTTCCTTTTTCATCTCGCCCGCTTCTACGAAGTATACAGCGCTGCCTCCTGCATCCAGCGTAACGATCAGGGACCGGACCCCACGGCTCAGCACATGTGCGGCCAGATCGTCCAGATGGGAGGTGTCTACTTCGTGCAGGGGTCCTAATTCTTTGAGGGTATATTCCTTTTTGAACCAGGAGCAACGGGATTCCTCCAGGTTCATTTTGAGTACATCTATATAGGGAAGCCACATGTCACGGTCCACCCAGAAACGGATATGTCGTTCGCCCATGACATTCACGGTATTTGTCGGGCCATGGGCGTCAAAGATGATGGTGGCATCACTGTTCTCCCGAATGTACTTTAGGGTCTCCAGGGGTACTTCGTAGTCCGTTATGGGCACACAAACAAAGATGTCTGCATGCAGGAGGCCTGCCACATCTTCAGGGAGAATGGGGTTCATGAAACCTGTCTGCTTTTCCAGGCGGTTGTTCTGATCCACAAACTTCAACTGGATCACGTCCCCCTGGTCCGCCCCGTCCCGAATGTAACCCGTATTGATGTTGGCGTATGGGGCAAAAACGTCCAACACCCCACTGTGGTCGGTCTTGCGCACATGGGAAACCGGGTAGACGGTACCATTCTCACCAAGCAGCCTGGACAGCCCGATGGCCGTATGGGTGGCACAGCCGTATTTCTCTATCACTTCCCCTTTGTGGGTAGTAATATGGTCCCTGGGGATGGGACCCAGAACCACTACATTGTAATCTTTCATCCCGATTGGCTTAAGCAGTGGGAAGATAAAAAATTTGACCAAACTAAGAAGGCCTGCAGTTGCAACAGTTGCCATTTCTGATCTGTGCCGATCGGAATTAAAAAACCGCTTTGCAGGAAATGATTATTCCAAAGCTTTATTATCTTTGCCCCGCCGATAGGCACGGAGGAATGGCAGAGTGGTCGAATGCGGCGGTCTTGAAAACCGTTGAGGGTCACACCTCCGGGGGTTCGAATCCCTCTTCCTCCGCAAAGAAAAACCCAGACAACTATGTCTGGGTTTTTTCATTCCCGACCCCGTCAAAAGCGTGCTTTTGTAAGGGAAAGGGAATGAAAAAGTCGCTATGCGCCAGCATAGCAGGGTTTTTCTTTGCAGGACCTCCCTCCCGGGATCACGCTGCGAAAGGCAGCGTAATCCTGGGTTGGCAGTATGCAGGGAGATTTTTCTTGATACCGGAAGAAGGACTCGTCATGGGTTTGTCCTGTAGGCGTATTCTTTGCAGGACCTCCCTCCCGGGATCACGCTGCGGAAGGCAGCGTAATCCCAGGTCTACGGTATGCAGTAGCGGTAGACAGGGAGTTTTTTCCTGATACCGGAAGAAGGACTCGTCATGGGTTTGTCCTGTAGGCGTATTCTTTGCAG
>CBDUBB010000304.1:0-3486 GCA_965365265.1 uncultured Flavobacteriaceae bacterium | reverse complement strand
CCATGTTGCGCGCATGGCCGGTATGCCCCAGGCGGTGGTCAGCAAGGCGCAAAAAATGCTCAAAAAACTTGAGAAGTCCCATTCCAGCGAGGAACTGGGTGAGACCCTCTCCGCAGCCGGGGAGGAAATGCAGCTGAGTTTCTTCCAACTGGACGACCCCCTGCTGGAACAGATCCGGGATGAGATCCTCCACCTGGACATCGACCGCCTTACCCCCGTGGAAGCCCTGATGAAACTCAACGAGATCAAGCGCCTGCTGAAAGCGAAGAAGACGGGTTCTTCCTGAAGGGATAGTTGGCAGTTGCAGTACGCAGATAGCAGCTAAGATGGGCGCCTCGTGTTCAAAGTTCTAAAGTTATAAGGTTCAAAAAGAAAGACTGCTGACTCGTACTCCCAACAGGCTTTTATAGAGTTGGCAGTGGGCAGTTTACAGAGATCTTTGTCAGTTCCGGGTATTTGTCATTTCGAATCCCCTGAGGTAGCCCCGTTCTACTTCAGGGGTGAGAAATCTCACGAAGAAGTGAAGCCCGGGATTGATGGGATTTTTAGGTTGCTGCATTTCCTCAAAACGACAATTTATGTACGTGGCTCTTAGCAGTATTAACTTGAACCTTATCTAATACGTTCAGGTTTCAAGTTCGCCAATGGCAAGCAGGCTTGGAATTTGAATTTTGGAATTTAACTCAAACAACGCTGATTGAAAGGAACATTGCCCAATGAGATCCGTTTAGGCCTGAAGGAAAACTGGAAACAGTTCACCCTGCTGGTGGTAATCAACGCCTTTGTGGGGGGCATGGTGGGTCTGGAACGGAGTATTTTTCCTCAGTTTGCTGAAGAATCCTTCGGAGTAACCTCCCACAGCGCAGTCCTTTCTTTTATCGTGGCTTTCGGTATCAGCAAAGCGTTGGCCAACTATTACACGGGAAGGCTCGCCAACCGGTTCGGACGAAGGAACCTGTTGCTCGCCGGCTGGTTGCTCGCGATCCCCATCCCATTTTTGCTTATTTACGCCAGCAGCTGGAACTGGGTGGTTTTCGCCAATATACTCCTGGGAGTGAGCCAGGGACTTACCTGGAGCAGTACCGTGGTGATGAAAATAGATTTGGTTGGGGAGAAACAGCGCGGCCTGGCCATGGGGCTGAATGAATTTTCCGGGTATCTGGCCGTGGGGCTGGTGGCCTTTCTCTCCGGATACCTCGCCCAGCAATATGGGCTGGTCCCCTACCCTTTCTATCTCGGGATCCTCATTTCAGTCGTGGGTTTTCTCCTGACCCTGTTCTGGGTCCGGGATACACGGGCCCACGTCCGGCAGGAAAGCAAGAGCGACAAGACCCGGGCATTGGGCAATGTATTTCTGGAGACCAGCTTTAAAAACAAGACCCTCAGTTCGGTCACCCAGGCAGGACTTGTAAACAACCTGAACGACGGAATGATCTGGGGGCTGCTTCCCATGCTACTGCTCACCTTTGCCTACGACAATGAACAAATTGGCATTCTCACTGCCATCTACCCCACCGTATGGGGGCTTGGGCAACTCGTTACGGGAAAGATGTCGGACCACTTTCCAAAGAAATCCATGCTTGTCTGGGGGATGCTCCTGCAGGGCCTGGCCATCCTGGTCATTCCCTTCAGCAGGCAGTTTGGGATCCTGGCCCTGCTCTCGGGCCTTGTCGGAATAGGAACGGCCCTGGTCTATCCCACTTTCCTTTCGGCAATTGCCGGCGCCTCCCCTCCCGACCAGCGGGCCGAGAGTATCGGGACCTTCCGCCTCTGGCGGGACCTTGGATACGCCTTTGGCGCCATTATTTCCGGGGTGGCTGCCGACCTGCTTGGCATACAGGCTGCCATCCTGATAACCGGCGGCCTTACCCTTTTGTCCGCGGCAATCCTGAAGGTTCGCATGCCTGCCAAACCGGCTAGCAGTGAAGATTAATACCCTGAAAGTAATATCCTTTGTGATTTTAGTATCTTACAGAGGCAACTCAAAAGTTTAGCAATCCTAATTCCACTGACCATGAAACGCCTTCTAACCGCCTTCCTATTGATGACCCTATGCATAGCTAGTGCCCAGCGCAACTTTGACGATGTAGAAATCCGGTCTGAAAAAGTAGCCGACCAGATCTATGTCCTGTTCGGGGCCGGTGGCAACATTGGCCTGGCCATCGGGGATGATGCCGCCTATCTCATCGATGACCAGTACGCACCCCTGTCCGATAAAATAATGACCGTCGTACAGGAAATCACGGACAAACCCCTGAAGTTCCTTGTGAACACCCACTGGCATGGGGACCATACCGGAGGAAATGAAAATTTTGCCAATGGGGGTACCATCCTGATCGCCCACGAAGCGGTCCGGAACCGGATGGGAAGCCCTTCCGAGCGCAATGGAAATGTGCGCCCGGCCTCCCCTCAGGCAGCCCTTCCCGAAATCACCTTTACGGATAAGCTCACCCTGCATCTTGACCCAACGCGTACCATGCATGTAATGCACGTGAATAACTCCCATACGGACGGCGACTCCTACATCTATTTCCCCGAGGACAACGTCATACACATGGGGGACAATTTTGCGAATGGCGGTTTTCCGTTTATCGACCTGAATTCCGGAGGGGACATCAATGGGTTTGTAAAAAACCTCAATATGGCCCTCTTCATTGTGGATGAAGAAACGCGCATCATCCCCGGGCACGGACCCGTTACCGACCGGGAGACGCTCAGGGCCTACCGGGACATGGTGGATACCCTCCGAAGCCGGGTGCAAAAAGCGCTCAATGCCGGAAACTCCCTGGAAGAAACGCTCCAATTGGGGCTTTCCAAAGAATGGGACGCCGACTTCGGAACCGGTTTTATCAATTCGGAGGGCATCATTACGGCCATATACCGAAGCCTGGAATAACGATTTCAGCTACCCCTTGTGATTTAATTTTGCCTTGTACCCTAAAAGACATTTTTCCATGAAGAATTTGTTCCTCATTTTCCTGTTTCTCATTTGCCTCCCATCGGTTTCCCAGGATCGCCTTACCGGAAAAACATTTACCACCCGTTCTGAAATCCTGGCCCGGAACGGGATGGCAGCCACCAGCCAGCCCCTGGCCACGCAGGTGGCCCTGGATATTCTGAAAAAAGGGGGGAGCGCCATGGATGCGGCTATTGCTGCCAACGCCATTCTTGGCCTGGTGGAGCCCGCCAGCTGTGGTATCGGGGGAGATATTTTCGCCATTGTCTGGAGTGCAGAAGAGAAAAAACTCTATGGATTCAATGGGAGCGGACGGTCTCCCAGGTCTGTCTCCATGGACTATTTTACAGAACGCGGGATGAAATACGTCCCTTTTGCCGGCCCCCTGCCGGTAACCGTCCCGGGATGCGTGGACGGTTGGTTTGCCCTGCATGAAAAATTCGGGAACCTTCCTATGGAGGAGCTTCTGAAGCCCGCTATCAGCTATGGCCGGGAGGGCTTCCCTGTTTCAGAGGTGATCGCCTATGAAA
>CBDUBB010000303.1:0-3498 GCA_965365265.1 uncultured Flavobacteriaceae bacterium | reverse complement strand
CACCTGCCATGATTACTGCGTAATGATTATGGTTCAAGGTTCAAGGTTTAAGGTTGTTCAACTTCTCTCTTTCAGAGCTCCGGCAGGTAAAAAGGATGATCAAATCTGTATTTACTACCACTGCCTACTGCCTACTGTTACTGCCAACTACCATCTATCCCTCCGACAACCACTCCACTTCTGCCTGGGGTTGAAAAAGGTACAATTTTCCAGTATTGAGTTCCACACATTGATAGCGCTTTATTTTTTTAGGGCCCTTGCGGAAAATCCGGCCGTTATACAATCGGAAGCAACTCCCTTCCGGCAATTCAAAAACGTATTGTTTTTCCCTGGGTTTGGGGTCATACTCCCGGAGCGCCAGGGACAAAGCCGTATCCGTGCTGCTGCTGGCCTTGGGATTCCTGAAGTGCCTGGCGAGTAAGGGCAGTAACTGGGGCGGAAAAATCTCAGGCCTCAGGAAAGGGAGCATCAGGTGTTGAAAAGTGCGCTTCCATTCCACCCCGTGAGGTTTGATCCGCCTTCCAAATCGTTCAAATGCCAGCAGATGCGCAATCTCGTGTACGAGGGTGATCAGGAACCGATACTTGTTGGTCATGGCATTTACCGTAATCTGGTGACTCCCGTCCGGCAGGGTGCGATAATCCCCATGGCGGGTAACCCGTTCATCGACAATCTTCAGATGTACCGAATAGGACCGGATCAACTCCAGGCAGGGGGCGACAGCGCGTTCCGGTAAATAGCGTTCGAGTACAGAACCCATAAAACAAAATTAGGAAAATAACCGAACCCTCCGCAGGGACCTATTTCAGGGGGTGGAATTGCTGACCGGCAATACCTTGCCATTAAAAAAAGTTTGGCCGGTCTGGGAGGAATCCATAATGAAAGAAGCCATCTCAGCAGCTGCGACCGGGGCTTTGTAGCCTGGGAAGGCCGCCTCGAGCATTTCGGTTTGCACGGCCCCCAGGGCCAGGGCATTAAACGAGGGGCCGGTCTCCCTGAATTCTTCGGCAAGCAATTCAGCCAGTGTGATCACAGCTCCTTTGCTCGAACTGTAGGCGGCAAGGCCAGGGAACTTTGCGCTTCCCTGTACGCCTCCCATAGAACTGACCATTACAACGTGGCCACGAGTCCCCATAAACGGGACAAGTGCCCTGCTTAAAGCAGCCACCCCAAAAACATTCACTTCATACACCGTCCGAAATTCAGAGACTGTGGTTTCCGAAAAGGGTTTGTTCAGTAGGAGACCCGCATTGTGAATGAGGATATCCACGGCCCCCCATTGCTGACTGACCCAGTGTGCCACCTCTTCGATTTGCTCCGGGTCGGTAATGTCAAAAGGCCAGGCGGTGACCCCATTCATTTCAAGTCCCTGAACCGGTTTGTGATTCCTTGACAATGCAAGTACTTCATGTCCGGCCTCTGCAAATTTCCGGACCAGTTCAAATCCGATGCCACGACTCGTTCCTGTAATGACGACCCTGCTCATTCTATTTGGAGGTGATTTCACGCTTGTCTGCATTGGCGATCCCGCTGATGGCAGGGATCACGCGGTTGACGAGGTTTGCCATATGACCATAATCCATACGGGAGGGTTCATCCCCGGGCTGATGGTAAAAGGCGTAGTTCTCAAAATCAAAAGTGGAAAAAGTGTGGGAGGGAACCTTGAACTCCTCGTAAAAAGCGTAGTTATCCGACCGCTGGAACAAGTTGTATTCGCTGGCCGTGGGAAGGTAACCCACCAGGTCCCCGCCACCGTACTTGTTGCAAATCTCAGCCAGATTGGATTTGTTGTACCCGGTCAGATACATAAGGTAGGATTTGTCCATGGGGACTCCTGTCATTTCGAAGTTCAGCATGGTATAAAGGTCGATCCCCTGTTCCTTCAGGGCGCCGGCCAGATGCTTAGAGCCAAGGAGGCCGCGCTCCTCTGCACTGAAAAAGGCAAAGATCAGGCTTCGCCTGGAGGTATTCGCCCCGAAATACCGGGCCAGTTCGAGGACCGTCGATGTCCCGGAAGCATTGTCATTGGCCCCATTTGCAATCACGTCTCCGTTTTTCCCGGGAACAATTCCAATATGGTCGTAATGCGCCCCTATCACAATAACCTGGTCCTTGAGTTCAGGATCCGTACCCTCCAGCATCCCGACAATATTGTAAGCGACTTCCTTGCTGTTGGCAAGGGTATCCCTGAAGGTGTTGAAATAGGGGCGGATCCCGTAAGACGCTAATCGTTCCTCCAGGAATACCGCGGCTTTTTCAATCCCCTCTGACCCGGTATCCCTCCCTTTAAGCTCATCGGAAGCGAGGATATTCATGGCAATTCCCATCCCGGCCGAATCACTGAAGACCAAAGGGACTGCCATGGCCGTTTGTTCGGTCACCGTCTTTCCTTCGCTGGCAACCTTCGTCTGGTCAGTATTTCGCAAGGCACCGCAGGACGTGAGTAAAAGTCCCAGCATCCCACCGAGCAGGTAAGCCCTGTAGTTCTTACTAATTGACGGAAGAAACCGTTGTCCGTTTTGTGAAGTCGATACCATCAGGCCAGCATGGTTACAGGGTGCTCCAGATACGCCCTGAGTGTCTGCAGGAACTGTGCCCCTGTGGCCCCATCCACGGTCCTGTGGTCACAGGCAAGGGTTACCTTCATGGTATGGCCCACCTGAATTTGCCCGTCCTTGACGACCGGTTTTTCCACAATGGCCCCTACGGACAAAATGGCTGAATTGGGCTGGTTGATAATGGAAGTGAATTCCTGGATTCCAAACATCCCAAGATTGGAAACGGTAAAGGTGCTTCCCTCCATTTCGGCAGGGGCAATCTTCTTGTTCCGGGCGCGTCCGGCAAGGTCCTTTACGGCAGCACCGATCTGGGTGAGACTCATCTGGTCCGTAAACTTGAGAACGGGTACCACCAGGCCATCTTCCACGGCAACGGCAACCCCTACATGGATGTGCCGGTTGTACTTTGTGGTATCATTGTTCCAGCTGGTATTCACCTGAGGATGCTTTTTAAGGGCCATTGCACATGCCTTTACAACCATGTCGTTGAAGGACACCTTGGTATCCGGCAATTCGTTGATCCTGGCCCGGGAAGCCATGGCCTGCTCCATATCCACCTCGATGGTCAGATAGTAGTGCGGGGCTGTAAATTTGGACTCCCCAAGCCTTTTGGCGATGACCTTCCGCATCTGAGAGTTCTTGACTTCCTCAACGAGTTCCTCTCCCGCGGGCACAAAGGGCATGGCAGTTCCGCCAGCAGGTTCGGCCGCAGCGGGTTCCTGAGCTGCCGGTTTCGCAGATGGGGTATAATTTTCAATATCCCTTTTGATGATCCTCCCGTTTTCACCCGTGCCCTGAACATCACTCAGGTCAATCCCCTTATCGGTTGCCATCTTGCGGGCCAGCGGGGAGATAAAAATGCGCCCCCCATCGGTTCCGGTACTTCCTTCCGAAACAGCGGGTGCAGGCTTTTCGGGTTCTGTCCGGGCGGGTTCCTTTT
>CBDUBB010000302.1:0-3500 GCA_965365265.1 uncultured Flavobacteriaceae bacterium | reverse complement strand
ATTTCCTCCCCGGAAAACAGGATGATCAGGTAATTGTCCCTGGCTTCCGGCCATTCCTGGAGCATTTTTGTCAGCTTCAGCAAGGTGGCTACTCCGCTTGCGTTGTCATCCGCTCCATTGTGAACATCAGGTTCCCCCCGGTACAGGGAGCCTTCGCCTCCCATGCCAAGGTGGTCGTAATGCGCCCCGAGGATTACGGTCCGGGATCCTCCGTTGTCAATGTACCCAAGCAGATTCTTCGCATTCAGGCTGCTATCCGTGGCGGCTCCGTATTCCACCTGGGAATGCGGATCCTTCTTTGGTTTAAAACTAAAGTCCTGCGTAAAGTCCTTATCCGTGTCAAAAGGCTGCAGCTGCAGATCGCGCATTCTCTTTTCCAGGTAGGCCGCTGCCATTTCAGCGCCTTCTTTCCCTGTTTCACGGCCCATAAGCGAGTCGCTGGCAAGGATCCGCACGTCTTCCTGCATGGTCACTTCGGGGGCCTTTTGTTCTTTACAGGCAAGGCCGAAGAAAAGAATTCCGAGTAAAAAAGTATTGAACTTCATGTGTAGCTTCTATTTTTGTCAAAAGTACACAACTCAAGAAAATACTGACTATGAGAATACTCCCTTTTTCACTGTTGATCCTCCTGCTGGCCGCCTGCAAGATCGAGCACAAAAAACAAGCGGAAACCGAACCCGCTGAAAGCCCAATGGCCATGTCATCCGACACCCTTATTTATCCGGGCGAAAAGCACTTCAGCTCCATTCGGCAGATTACTTTCGGGGGGGATAATGCGGAAGCCTACTGGAGCTTTGACGACAGCATGGTCATCTTCCAGTCCAATTATGCCCGCTGGGGCATGGAATGCGACCAGATGTTCCTGATGAAGGTGGGGGAAACTTTTAAAGACCGAAAACCCCCTATGCTGAGTACTGGGATGGGAAGGACCACCTGCGGGTATTTCCTGCCCGACAATGAGCACATCCTCTATGCCTCCACACACCTTAAGGGGGAAGCGTGCCCGGAAGTTCCCCTAAGGGAGAATGGAAAGTATGTCTGGCCTGTATATGACTCTTTTGACATTTTCGTGGCAGATCTGGAAGGAACCATTACGGCCCAGCTCACCGATGAACCGGGTTATGACGCAGAGGCCACGGTTTCCCCTAAAGGAGACAAAATTGTCTTTACCTCAGACAGAAGCGGGGACCTGGAGCTCTACACCATGAACCTGGACGGCAGCGGGGTTACCCAGATCACTGACGAGTTGGGCTACGACGGGGGGGCTTTTTTCTCACCTGATGGCACCAAGATCATTTTCCGGGCCTCCCGCCCAAAAACAGACGAAGAAATCGCTGAGTACAAGGAGTTGCTCGGGCGGGGGCTGGTGCAGCCCACCAATATGGAGCTGTTTATCTGCAACGCGGATGGGAGCGAGCTGAGGCAGCTCACCTACCTCGGCAATGCCAACTGGAGTCCATTTTTTCACCCAGACGGGGATAAAATATTGTTTTCCAGCAACTTCGAGGCTGAGGGAGGGTTCCCTTTCAATCTTTACATGATCAATACGGACGGGACGGGGCTGGAAAGGGTCACCCACGGCAAGACCTTCGATGCCTTCCCGGTTTTTTCCAATGATGGAAAACACCTCATTTTTTCCAGCAACCGGAACAACGGCGGCAGCAGGGACACCAATTTGTTTATAGCAGAATGGCAGGATTGATCGCTATTTCCGCTATCTTTGCTGCCTATTTTCAGGTATGAAAAACATTCGGAATTTCTGCATCATCGCCCACATCGATCACGGGAAAAGCACCCTGGCAGACCGCCTGCTGGATGTAACCGGCTCGGTGACCGAACGGGAAAGGCAGGACCAGTTGCTGGACAGTATGGACCTTGAGCGCGAGCGGGGTATTACCATCAAAAGCCATGCGATACAGATGGAGTATCCCTATGAGGGAGAAACCTATGTCCTGAACCTGATCGACACCCCCGGGCATGTGGATTTTTCCTATGAGGTGTCCCGCTCCATTGCGGCCTGTGAAGGGGCTTTGCTCGTGGTGGACGCCGCCCAAAGCATACAGGCGCAGACCATCTCCAACCTCTATCTCGCTCTTGAAAACGATTTGGAGATCATCCCGGTGCTCAACAAGATTGACCTGCCCAGCGCCAATCCGGATGAGGTCACAGATGACATTGTGGACCTGCTGGGTTGCGATCCGGAAGAGGTCATCCCGGCCAGCGCAAAGACCGGTCTGGGAATTGATGAGATCCTCAAAGCGATCATCGAGCGCATACCAGCCCCGGCAGGAAATCCGAATGAGCCCCTTCAGGCGCTGGTTTTTGACTCCGTCTACAATCCCTTCAGGGGGGTGGAAACCTATTTCAGGGTGCTGAACGGCGAAATTCGCAAGGGGCAGCGCATCAAGTTCCTGGCTACCGGCAAAACCTATGAGGCAGATGAAGTCGGGACCCTTAAATTGAAGCAGGTCCCAAAGAAAGTCATTTCCGCCGGGGACGTGGGGTACCTTATCACTGGGATCAAAGACGCCCGGGAAGTAAAGGTGGGCGATACCATTACCGATGCAGCAAATCCAACCAAGCGGGCGATTGCCGGTTTTGAGGATGTGAAGCCTATGGTTTTTGCCGGGATCTATCCGGTGGACACGGAGGATTTTGAAGAGCTTCGTGCCTCTATGGAAAAGCTTCAGCTCAACGACGCCTCTCTGGTTTTTACCCCGGAGAGCAGTGCTGCCCTTGGCTTCGGTTTCCGATGCGGGTTCCTCGGCATGCTCCACATGGAGATCATTCAGGAACGGTTGGAACGGGAATTCGACATGACGGTTATCACTACCGTTCCAAACGTTAGCTACTACGCCTATACCAAAAAGGAGCCTGAGGCCCCGGTGATCGTCAACAACCCCTCTGACCTTCCGGATCCTTCCACCCTGGAGCGGGTAGAAGAGCCGTATATCAAGGCAACCATCATAACCAAGGCAGATTTCGTGGGGAATGTTATGTCCCTCTGTATCGAAAAACGGGGGCAGATTACCAACCAGACCTATCTTACGCAGGACCGGGTAGAGCTCACCTTTGACATGCCTCTGGCCGAGATCGTCTTCGATTTCTACGACAGGCTGAAAACCGTATCGAAGGGATACGCCTCTTTTGACTATGCCCCAATCGGGATGCGGGAATCAAAACTGGTGAGGGTGGACATCCTGCTCAACGCACAAATGGTGGATGCCCTTTCTGCCCTGGTCCATTATGACAACGCCTATCACATCGGCAAAAAAATGTGTGAAAAATTGAAGGAGCTTATCCCGCGCCAGCAATTTGACATCCCCATACAGGCGGCCATTGGTGCAAAGATCATCTCCAGGGAGACCATCAAGGCGCTTCGCAAGGATGTGACGGCGAAATGTTACGGGGGGGATATCTCCCGAAAGCGAAAGCTGCTGGAGAAACAGAAAAAAGGAAAGAAGCGCATGCGGCAGGTCGGCAATGTGGAAATCCCACAA
>CBDUBB010000301.1:0-3533 GCA_965365265.1 uncultured Flavobacteriaceae bacterium | reverse complement strand
GGGTCAAAAGGTCTCTGTTCAGGGCAGCGGGATGGGTATCCCCTCATCGCTCATTTACTATACTGAACTGATCCGGGAATACGGGGTTAAAACCATTATCCGCGTTGGGACAGCCGGGGCGCTTCAGGGGCACCTGAAACTTCGCGACCTGGTCATCGCCCTTTCCGCTTCCACAACCTCTGGAATCAACCGGGAGAGCTTCGGATACGGGGAGTATGCCCCCACTGCCGAGGTTTCCCTGCTACGCCAGGCCATGGACCAGGCCAAAGAACTGGGGATGGACTTCGAGGCCGGCAACATTCTTTCCACTGATGCCTTCTACCCGTCTTCCGAGGATGCCTACAAACCCTGGAGAGAACACGGCGTGCTGTGTGTCGAGATGGAAACCGCCGGACTTTATACCCTGGCAGCCCGGCATGGCGTCAGGGCCCTCAGCCTGCTGACCATTTCCGATTCCCTGGTCCGGGGGGAACACAGCTCAGCTGCTGAGCGGGAACGGTCCTTTGGGGACATGGCCACCCTCGCCCTGCATTGCCGGCTGGGATAACCCGTTGAGATTTCCCCAAAAAAACATCCCGATTGACATAAGTCATTTCCCCTGCGGAGTAAAAGTGCCACCTTTGGTAACGAATCCTAAAAAATGGCACTATGGCACTTAATTTTAACCAATACGCGCAGGAAGGACATACCTTTATAAAGGACTACGCAGAGCACATGGGCTTTGGCAATGACCACGACAAGGCGGGCCGGGTTCTCACCTCTACGCTGCATGCACTTAGGGATATAATTCCGTTTGCAGAGTCCCTCCAGTTAATAGCCCAGTTCCCCATGTTCCTTAAAGCAGTCTATGTCAATGGCTGGTCTACCCGGGGAAAACCCCCAAGGATGAAACACATGGAGGAATTCATAGAACTGGTCCGCAAACACGACGGCGTAGCTGCGGTGGATGATTTCGGCTATGAGGAAGAACTGGCAGAAAAGTACATCCAACTCACCTTTATGTTCCTGAGGAAAAATGTCTCCCTGGGGGAACTGGAAGATGTACGCGATTCCCTGCCAAAGGACCTCAAGTACATGATCTACTCCAACCTAATGTTCTGAGAACAACTTATCCCAAGCCCCCTGGCCGGAATGCACCCCCTGCTTTACCCGGTCAGCGGGGCATTCTATAACACTGAAAAACAGATATCATGAAAAGTACACTTCTGATTCTCGCGGTATTGCTGGCCTTACCCTTTACCGGCAATGCCCAATCTATTAAAACACTGAACAAGCCCCTGATGGAAGGACTGGACGAAGTGACGCCATACCACGATGGACTGGCTGCCGTCCGAAAAGGTTCCCAATGGGGGTTCATCGATCCGGATGGCAACCTGGTAATCGATTTCCGCAACGACCTGGTCTGGAACCGGGACGCAGCCCCCGGAGACTCCGGAGTGGACGCCATCCCCTATCCGCGGTTCCGGGATGGGCGTTGCATGTTCGAGGCCAAAGGTGACGACGACATCCCGGTATACGGTTTCATCGACCGAACAGGAAAAACCGTCATCGCCCCTGAGTACCTCAACCTGACCGAATTTAAGGACGGGTATGCCGTGGGTGTTTTCGTGAAGAAAACCTTCCGGGGCAAAAACAAGTTCCAGTTGAACATATTCGACTATTCCTTTATGGAAGGCGTGCTGAACCCTGCAGGGGAAATGGTATGGCCCATAGGGGAACGGGAGAACATCCTCATGCAATTAAGGCGCTATGAAATGCCCTCACTCACTGCAAGAATCACAGGAAACGGGCTTTTGGTCGTTGAATCTGAGATGGGCAAGTGGGAAATCAGAAGGATGAAATTGCAACCTGAATCCTCCCACTTATAATTCACAGGCCGTAGCGCTTGTGCAATGCTGCAGCACCTGATCCGGCCTGGAGCCATCCCGGTAGACGGTGATTCCCTTCAGGCCGATCTCCCATGCCTTTTGGTAGATGGAAGCCACCTCGGCTTCAGGGGTTTCCCGGGGGAGGTTGACCGTCTTGGCAACCGCATTATCCGTAAACTCCTGGAATGCCTGTTGATGGGCGAGATGGTACTTCCAGGGGATCTCATGGGCTGTAGCCAGTACCTTTCGAAGGGTTTCAGGGATCTCTGCCATCCCGGAAACACCACCCTCTTCAAGAATGTGACCCCGTATTTCGGATGTCCAGTATCCGTGGGATTCCAGCACCCTTTGCACGACTGCGTTGATTTCGCGTTGCTGGGTTCCACCCAGAATCCCAACCCTTCTGAAGGCAAGGCCATACAGGGGCTCTATGGAATAGGAGGTGCCCGCGATAACAGAAATACTGCCTGTGGGGGCTATGCTGTTGCAACTGGCATTCCGCAATTCACGTTCCGGGTAATAGCTGCTCTTACGCCAATTTGGAAATACCTCCCGCTCACGGGCAAGGGCTTCTGAAGCTTCAAAACTCTTCTCCTGAATAAAACGCATCAATTTCCTGCCCAGTTCCACCGCCTCCTCAGAGGCATAGGGGATTCCAAGCTCAATGAGTAATTCCGCCCAGCCCATCACGCCCAGGCCGACCTTTCTGTTGGCCTGGGTAATGGCGCGTATCTCCGGAAGCATAAAGCGATTCACGGAAATTACATCGTCGAGGAAGCGAAGTGCCTGAGGCACCACCTCCCCCAACCGGCCCCAGTCCGGTAAAATACTGCCGTCTGGCTGGGTTTTGACCATTTTTGAGAGGTTTACAGACCCCAGGTTGCAACTCTCGTAGGGAAACAGCGGGAGCTCTCCACAGGGGTTTGTCGCCTGGAGGGTGCCAAGGCCGGGCAGGGTATTCCCCTTATTGATGGTGTCGAGAAACAGCAGGCCCGGATCCCCGGTTTCCCAGGCCTGATGACAAAGGACTTCCCAGAGTTCCCGGGCGGGAACCTCGCTCCATTTGCGCCCGTCCCTGGGGTTGAGAAGCGTCCAGGGGGCATTCGCTGCCACGGCCTGCATAAAGGCATCGGAAATGCCGACGGAAATATTGAAGTTCTGAAGGGAATCAGGGTCCGATTTGCTTTCCATAAAGGATCGGATATCCGGATGGGTAATGTTCAGAATTCCCATATTGGCCCCGCGGCGGCGGCCTCCCTGTTTCACCTGTTCGGTGGCTTCATCGTATACCTTCATAAAGGCTAGCGGGCCCGATGCCGAACCCGGGCCGGCCCCCGTCCGATCTCCCCGGGGCCGCAGGGGCGTAAAATTAAATCCCGTTCCTCCCCCGCTCTGGTGGATCAGTGCCGTGTGCTTAAGCGTTTCGAAAATCGATTGCATGGTATCTTCCACCGGAAGCACAAAACAGGCGCTAAGCTGGCCTTCAGCCAATCCGGCGTTCATGAGGGTGGGTGAATTCGGGAGGAAAACGCCCTCCTGCATCAACTTGTAGAACCGGTCCTCCCAAAGGGAAATGTCCCGATCCTCCGCACGGGCCACCGCCCTGGAAACCCTCCGGAACAATTCATCGGGTGTTTCCGATATCTCTCCCGCCTTATTCCGCTT
>CBDUBB010000300.1:0-3536 GCA_965365265.1 uncultured Flavobacteriaceae bacterium | reverse complement strand
AAGTTCCTGACGGTAACCAGGGTTTCCATCTGCTCCCAGGCCTGGGTGGACAATGGCGCTTTTGAGGCACCGCACCCGGTGAGTACTAATGCCTGAAAAACCAATGCAGCTCTAAAAAGCCCCGAGACCATCGATTTCATGTGGAAAATTCAATTATTGTTGCTATCGCCTAACAAAGAGAACTGCAGTGATTCCCTAGTTCAGAGGCGTTACCTGTCCTTCGTAACGGATGGAATTTCGCTGGTTGCTGTTAATGGTAAGAACAGCACGCATCCCGGAATAAACCCTCAGGTTACATTGAAACGACTCGGATTGATGTCGTGCCTTGAAATCCAGGTTGTAATGATTGTTCTTCTCATTCCTACCTGTTCTGACATCCGTAGCCGTTCCTTCGAATCGTATTCCCTGGCTGCCACCCCCCATTTGGGCTACCTGCCGTGTTCCGAAGTAAGGCAATTCCATTTGTAGGTCTTCGCCCTGTAATTTCATAAAGGCATTATACCCCTGGAGATCAATACGGCTGACGCGACTGCCTATAGGCTCTGCCAAACGAGCATCAAACCTGAAATTCTTCGAGGCTATCACATTTTCCATCTGCGCCCAGGTTTCGGAAGAAAGCGGTTCTTTTGTGGAGGAGCAGCTGTTCAGACCAAACAGCAGGAATGACAGGCTTAATACCAGCATTGGTTGTATGCGGAAATTCATGGTTTGAATTTTAGTTGAATTTACGAAAATTTTCCGATGCCATACCCTCATCATACCTGGCCTACTTTTTTTGTTTTAAGGTTGCCAGGCGTCTGGCTGCCTCCCTCCCAGTTTCTCCTGACGAATCCAGTTGAATGGCTTTTTCATAAGCCTTTGCGGCGTTTTCCGAATCCTCAAGTTTTTCGTGGGTTTCCCCGAGTCGCATCCAGATCCGGGCCGACTCCGGAAAGGATTCCGCAGTCATTTTAAACACAAACATAGCTTCTTCTAAACGATTGCTTTTTAATAAGTTAGAGCCTGCTTTATCAAGTTCCGATTCAAAATCAAAAAATTGATACTTGGGGTCATTGATCATTCTGGCTGCTTCGGACTTCACCTCTCCCAACCTGCCGGTAGTGAAAAGTTGGGTCAGGTGCCCCATGGGGTCGAGAATAAAGGTAGTATCCGAGAATTTAAGGGCTGCTTCCAGAGCGGGATCCCGATTGGAGCGGTACTGCTCAAAAGTCATGCCGGTAGCCAGGTGCGGGGCCAGCCAGGGGGCGTTTTCCCATTGAGGTTTATCCTGCCACCAGGCAAACGACAAATAGGCGTTTATACCTGTATTAGGCAGGGTCACGGGGCGGTTATCCCCATAAAAGTTGATGTTTTCAGCCGTGGGCTCTCCCACGAAAATGGCATTGGTGTAATTGCTGAGTTCGTTTACCAGATTCTGGCAGGCTGAAAAAGTCCTCCTTCCGATGATCACCATGAATTTTCCGGGTTTGTTGATCTTTTCAGCCCGGATCACCCCTGTGATGACTGGCTTGTTTTTATAGTTGTTCCCTCCACCGTTCAGGCGGACATCCAGGATCAATTTTTCCACGGGATTCTTTTCTATAAAATCAAAGACCCGGGCGTAAAAGGTCGGGATATCCTCTTCCTCCTCATCCTGAATCTGACTTTGACGGACATAGACCGTTTTTTGCTCGGGCAGGTATTCAAAATGATAGATCTGATCCAGGTTCTTAAGATAGAGGGGTGTTTCAGATACATCTCTGGATTCCACCCACTCCTCCCCTGGCACCACCATGCCGTACTGGCGCGGGAACTGCTCTGAAGGGACTGCCATAACCTTCCTGCGAGTTACCGTGCCGTTTTTTTCAAGGGTAAGCTCCAGTTCCATTTCAAGGCCTGGAATCACTTTCTGGGCATGGAGGAACTCGGGAAAGGTGAGGTAGTGGATCCCGTAGGCCTTCACGAACATTTCATTTTCAGCCGGGACCACCGGGCGCATCAGTTCGAGGGCTTTTTCCACGGGAACCCCTTCAATGGCCAGTAGCTTGCTACCAGCCAGATCCTCGTAATCCCGATGCACGCCCTGCAGATAAATGCCGTCATCGTAGTCGTAAAGGACTATGGGCAAGGTATGTAGCGGCACTTTTTGTTCCCAGTATCCCAGGACGGTATGCCCGTAGCCAAAGGAGGCGACCAGCCGTGCCATCCCCACCATGATTTCATGAGGTTGCATCTTCGGAATGGATCCGTGCAAAGCTTCAACCGCCCCGTCAAAGGCTTCCTCTGTGGTTTTTTTGAACAGGAATGGGTACTCCTGGTGTATGGTTTCCTGCAGGTGTTTTAAGTCCTCCTGCCATTGTGCCGCTGAGAATTCCTGCGCCCTGTTCTGCAACGGCAACATCAGCAGGCATAAAAGAAGAAGGCTGTAAAATCGGCTCATGTTCGTTTGGTATTAAGAGGATTGCACGTGGATTTATTCTTTAGTCGTGCCCTCGCGCCTATTGTTACAGAAAACACAAGTTAGCAGAAGATTACCGGGGAACGCACACAGAATCCTGGCCGTGCGGGTTAGTTTTTTTGGTATCTTGTTAAAAAGATCCCCTTGGTATCCAGATTCTTGTTTCTGCTGCTGTTCCTTAGTTGCCTTTTAGGATCCGCCCAGACGTACATCGATATCCTTTCCGCTTCCTATGGCTACAGCCCGAATGCGGATTTTGAAGGAGCCCAGGGCCAGACAGACCTTCAGCATGCAGATCTCTCCCTGCTTCTTCCTATTCCCACCAAAAAAGGACCGGTGCTAATCACCGGGATAAATTTCTTTCTGAACCGGCTTCGGGTGGCTCCAACCAGCAGTGAAAGCCTTGCCTTTTATTCCCTTTCACCCAGATTCGGCCTGCAATTCGATTACGGGAATAAATGGAAGGGGATGCATGTGATCATTCCCCGTATTTCAACCGCCATCAATAATTCCCGGGACGGCTTTCAATGGGCTACGCTACAGCTGTTTCAGCAGGAAAAAACTTCAAATTCTTCCATCAGCGTTGGGATGTACATCAGTGAGGAATCCTATGGCTGGATGCTGGTGCCGATTCTGGGGGGATCTCTGGGAGGTCCGGACGAACCGTGGGAAATTCGTCTTTTCCTTCCGGCTCAGGGCGATGTCAATTTCCGAATTTCCGAGACCCTGCGCGGCGGCCTTGTCTTTGATGGCCTGGGATCCACGCATGATTTCGAGAATTCCCAGTTTGGCGAAGCCTATGTACAGCGGATCGCCAATGACCTGCAGGGCTACCTGCAGTTCAGGCTGGGGAAATCACTTCTGATGGCTGTCCGGGGTGGATATTCTTTTTTCCGGTCCTACAAGGTCTACGATAAGGGAGATACCGCTGGGTTTTCCCTGGCAAATTTCTTTTTTAAGGATAATTTTTGTTTACCCCAGTTCCCCCGGGTAATCAGCAATGCCAGGGTTATCCTTCACCCCGAGCAGCTTGGGATGGTTAATCTTGGGTATCCTGAGTACATTGTCCTTGTCCCGCTTGGCGATGATATAGTCTCGC
>CBDUBB010000299.1:0-3538 GCA_965365265.1 uncultured Flavobacteriaceae bacterium | reverse complement strand
CTCCAGGTATCGGGCGTGTTGTCCCCCCCCATTTTCACAGGGCTCTTTTGGCGGGTTCAGGGTACCATCCTCACAAAACCAGCGCAGGTCCCTGTAGGGTCCGCGGTATTCCTTTTTGTATTTTTCTATGAGGCCCCTGACGTAGTCGTTGTCAACCTCGTATTTTTCGCTTACCTGTCCGAAGGCAATCACAGGCAGCAGAAGGCAAAGCAATCGTGTTTTCATACTGGAATTTTGAAGAAATTTAACATAAATAATAGATAATTCCCACCTTTTAACTGATTCTTTCATACTTGTTTAAACCCTAAGTTGAAGGGGGGTGGTTATTCCCACTCCTTTTCGGTTCTTACCAGACTCGAGACACCCGGGGCAAAGTGTATTTTGTATCTTGGTACAATGGACTTTAAATCACTTTTGGATTTTCTTGAGACCTTAAACAAAAACAACTCCAAGGCCTGGATGGACCGCCACCGGAAACACTACCGGTCGCTCCGGGATGGTTTTGTCCGCTGGCTGGACCAGATGGATGCCCGCCTGGCTCATCTGGACCCTGAGTATTATCCCACCCCCGGCCGCAGCGGGATCAACCGCATCAACAACAACCTTCTGTACCATCCGGACCGCCCTGTCTACAAAGACCATTTCGGGGCCGGCCTGGATAAAGCGCCCGGAATGGGGGATTTCTATGTTCAGGTCGGCATAGGGGAGTCCCTGTTGGCCGGAGGACTCTGGCGGCCCGGGCCCGCAAAGCTCAAAAAGATCCGGCAGGCTATTGACTATGACGGCGAAGTACTGGAAGGGATCCTCACGAAACCCGGCTTCCAAAATATGTTCGGGGGGCTTTATGAGGACGAAAAGCTTCAGCGCATGCCCAAAGGGTATGCGGCTGACCACCTCCATGCCGGTTTGTTGAAACACAAGACCTTTGCAGTGGTTCGCCCCCTTTCAAAAAAGCAGGTCCTTTCCTCCGGATTCGAAGACCTGGTGGTGGAGACCTACCTTGAAATGCTTCCGTTCCGGCGCTACCTGAATAAGGCCCTTACAGTAGAGGAATGATCTTTGTTGTCGGGCATCAGCAGAATTACAGCATCCTTCCCGGCACGGATTCAGATTCTTTCATTATTGTGTATCTTTAGTGATAAGGATCGCACTCCATGTACCGCTTTTCGTTTTTATGGATCTTCCTGCTCTTTCTGGCAATCCCGGAGCGGGCCTTTCTTCAGGACGCCTACGAGGCGGAGAAAAGGCAGGCCCCTGCAGATCTTTTTGCCAGTAGGGCTCCTCTGAAACTCTCCCTTTCAGCTTCCATAAAATCCCTGAAACGTGAAACCAACGACTCTACCTACCTGGAAGGGACCCTGGGTTTTTCCCAGGGGGACCAATTGCTGGACTCGGTGGATCTTCGCGTGAGGGCCCGTGGTGATTTCAGGAGGACCCAGTGCTACTTCGCTCCCCTGAAGCTCGAATTTCGAAAATCGGATATCCGCGGAACACTACTGGAGGGACACAAGGAATTAAAGCTTGTTTTGCCCTGCCAGATCGGGTCCCTTTCGGATGATTATGTCCTTAAAGAATACCTGGCCTACAAGCTCTTTGAAGTGGTTTCTCCCTACCACTACAAAACGCGGCTCGCGGATATCGAGTTTACGGAATTAAAGGGAAAGCGCGAGCGCACGCACGAGCTCACCGGATTCCTGATCGAAGATCACGGTACGCTGGCAAATCGCCTTGACGGCAAGCGCTATCGCAGGAACATGCCACCCCAGATGCAGGACGCCTATTACAGCGTGGTGAATAACCTCTTCCAGTACGGCATCGGGAATACGGATTTTTCCCTCCGGATCCAGCACAACCAGCGCCTGTACTATATTGACGGAAAGTATTTCAGTATCCCCTACGACTTTGATATGTCTGGCCTCGTGAACGCCCCTTACGCCACGGTCTCCAACGCCCAGACCCTGAATGTGCCGGTTTACGAGGTAACCGATCGGGCCTACAAGGGCTACACCCGGGACCCTTCCCTGGTACAACAGGTACGTCAGGAGTTCCTCGATGCCAGGCCTGCGATGATGCGGGAACTGGAACTACTGGAGCCTTTGTTCAAGGATCCGCGCCAGTACGCCGAAGCAGCCGCCTACCTGGAGAGTTTTTTTGATATCCTCGGGGATGACCGCAAATTCGAGCGGGGAATACTGGAGCAAATGCGGGATTGAAAAGAGCAGGAGGCTGCGTTTCTGTGTCGTCTAAGCAACTTCCTTTGTGATAATAAAAATGGACTCCAATGGATCGAATCCGGAATGTGGTCAGGGAAACCCTCTCGGACGCCTGGTATACGCTGTACCGTTACACTTTTGAATACCTCCGATCGGACGGCCGGTGGGACCGGCAGCAACGCGAGGCCTATGACCGCGGGAACGGGGCTGCCGTACTGCTTTACGACCCGGAGCGCGAAACCGTCTTGCTCACCCGACAATTTCGAATGCCCACCTTTATCAATGGAAACCCGGACGGGCTCCTGACCGAAGTGTGCGCCGGCCTTCTGGAGGGAGACGACCCTGAGTCCTGCATGCTTCGCGAGATCCTGGAGGAAACCGGATATGAAGTTCCCTCGGTGGAAAAGGTTGCCGAAGTCTATACCTCGCCGGGGGCTGTTACCGAAATGCTGTATCTCTACACCGCAGCCTATAATCCGGGGATGAGAAAGCAGGCCGGGGGAGGGGTGGCCGCAGAATCCGAGGACATCGAATTGCTGGAATGGCCCTACAGTAAGGTGGGCGAGGCGCTTGAGCAGGGGAGCATCCGGGATGCCAAGACACTGATATTACTTCAGCACGCCATCCTGTTTGGCCCGTTGGGGCAGGGCAGAGGGCATCAGTAGTTGTCACGGACCCAGCTCAGAATGCGCTGCATCCTGCTTTTGACCAGATGCGTGGGTTTTCGGTAGTGGTTGTTCATAAAGCTGAAGACCACCGTTTTGCCGGAGCGGGTCTTTAGGTAGCCGCAAAGGTTGTGGTTGTTGCTGAGACTGCCGGTCTTTCCAAATAGGTAGGGCCCTTCCGGGGCAAGATACCAGTCTTTCAGGGTTCCCTCGCCTCCTCCCTGGGCCATCAGGGCAAAAAGGCGTTCTTCCGGAATTTCCCGGTAGAGCTTCATCAGGAGGTACACCAGGGATTCAGGGCTGCAAAGGTTGTATCTGGAGAGGCCGGAACCATCCACCCAGCGTGGGGGGCTTGGCATGTCCTTAAGGTAGGTCTCCAGGAGGTGGTCCCTGGCGGTTTGGAAGCTTAGGTCGTCCCCAAGGGTTGCCGATACCAGAAGCATCAGCTGCTCCGCCAGAAAGTTATCGCTCACCGTCATCATTTCCCGGTAGAGGCTGTCTGCCGGCATGCCGGGAAGTACCTGCCAGGGACTTCGGGAACCTTGTGCCCTATTTCTGTCGGAACACCTGTTGCCCCTTCCCAAAGCTTTCCGACCAGATACGGGTTGAGTTTCAGGGGGGTGGCCACCGTGTCCGGAAGGGAGGGCTGGTAGTAAAACT
>CBDUBB010000298.1:0-3538 GCA_965365265.1 uncultured Flavobacteriaceae bacterium | reverse complement strand
GTTTTGAAAACCAGACCCGCTTTCGGGTACAATGGGATATCTCATTCTGAAACCACAGAAAGATTGCTTATTTGACAGCGCCTTTTGATGCGTTTATCAGGTCTGAGGCTCCATACCCGAATTGCTCCATGCACTCCTTTACCCTGGGAAGAGGAACATCCAGCTCGGTTACCTGTTGAGCGGAAACCACTACCACCACCCCTGTGATAAAGCTCGGGGTATCCGGAAGGTAAACAACGACCCGGTCTTTCCCTGACCTTTCCACTTCAAAACCCAATTTTTGGTGGGTGTCTAACTCCACCAGAACAGGAACCATTTTGTCCCCACTGCTTTCGTACAATTCCAGGCTGTTCAGGAAGGCTTTGATCACCCGGTAACCTGGAACACGGCCCAAAACTTTTTCTTCCAGTTGGCTTTGGAAGGATTTGAATCTGGGTCGTGTTGCCAGCAGACCGCCCAGAAAGCAAATCAGCAGGATCAGGACCACGACTAAAATATTAGCAATGGCCACCCCAGCGATGTTTTCCAGAGGGATTATGTCGCTTAGCGGCTGCGCAATTTTCAACATGATTTCATGGGCCTTTGTCAGGATGATGATCAGCAGCACAAAGGGGACTAAGAAGAAAATCCCGCCGATGAGGGTAGATTTCAAAAAACTGGCAAATGATTTCATAGGAGGTTGTGGTTTGATGGTGACTCGTCTTTCCTGTAAATTAAGGTACAAAAAAACCCGCCTTTTAGGGCGGGTTCACTAAGTATGCCTTGAAAAAGTTCTTACTTATGGAGTAATGGGCAGATCAAAGGTTTGTGCAATGTCAGTCTCTCCACCAGCATCGGCAAGGGTGCCGTCATTGGGCTTTTTTAAATCGTGCCTCAGGGTTACGCCAAAGGTTCCCACGCTGGCATCGCGGGCTTCCAGCACGAATTCGGTACCCAGGGGATTGCCTGACCCGTCAAAGCTGGTATAGGAAGTGCTGGCGCTCAGGCTGCCGCCAATCGTAAAAAAGAACTGGTGATCTTCCGCTTCTTCCTCCACCTCTTCAGTGATGTTTTCCGCAGGGGTTTCGGTTTCGTTCAACAGTACGATGACCCCGTTGTAGGAGGTGCTGGTCATCAGGTTGCCGGATACGGTTACCACGGGAGGGTTGGGTCCGTCCCCGTCGAGATCCCTGGATTCGAGTATTACGGCCGTACCTCCGCCCTGAGGGGTCAGGGTGATGGTCATGGTGGTGATTACCTCTTCTTCATTTACGGGCTCCGGGGCATCGTCATCTGAACAGGAAGCGAAGAACAGACCGGACAGGGCCAGGATGGGTAAATAGGTTTTTACTTTTTTCATTGTTTGGAATTTAAACGTATTCATAGGATTGAGTATTTATGTTAGTAATTGAATTTTAGTTGCAACATGATATTCCTGCCCAGGTCATCGGCGAAATACCGGTTCCGGTTCAGGTAATCCCGATAGCTCGTATTCAGGAGGTTGGTAATGGTCAGTCCGGTATTCAAGGCGACAGTCCCTGAAATATCGAATTCCATTTGAGCCCTCAGCCCCAGCAGGTGGTATGCCTCCGGGGGGGTGTTGATTTCTAGCTCCACTTCCTCCTGCTCCGAGGGGGAAAAGACAAAGATGTTCGGCGGGTATTCATTTTGCCGAAAGACATAGGTGCTTTCCAGGCTGATCTGTAATTGCTTCCATTCCGGTTTTTGGAACACCAGCTCATTCCGGGTAATGGGCGCCGGCATGTTGATCAGGGCCTGGTCCTGGTCAAGATCCGTCCCCTTTGTGATGGAAAACCGGTGCCGGGTCTGCCAGTTCGTCGCCCACTGATAATATCCGTTCACGTCCACTCCCAGCAGGCGGGCATCTGTCTGCCGGTAACTCCAAACCGGAAAAGCCCCCCGTATCGTAAATTCCACGCCCGTGGGTTCCAGCAGGATGAAATCCCCGATGAAATTCAGATAGGGTTCCACATTCAGCCCCCAGCGTTCCCCCCTGCGGTTGTATGCCAGGGAAAACCTGTGGGAGGTTTCATTGCCAATCCGCAAATCCCCCAGCTCAATTCGCGCTGCCGAATGGTGCAGGCCGTCGCTGAAGAGCTCTGCGGGGTTTGGAGCCCGCTGTGCCAGGGCGTAATTGAACCTGATATCAGACTCCAAGTCCAGCTGCCAGCGCACTCCGGTGGTGGCAGACATATTGTTGTAATTGAATACCGGGTTTGTCAGGAGCTGGGTGCCCAGGTCTTCAACAACGAATTCAGGGAAATCGACGTCATACCCCCGTTCTTCCCATCGGGAGGTCCTGTAGAACTTCTTGGCGTCAATCCTGCTGAAATCGTAGCGCAACCCGGCTTCTAACAACCAGCTGTTGTCAAGTCGGTATTCCCCGATCGCAAAGCTGCCAAATTCATAGCGCTGGTAGTCTGGAATTAGCCTGCGCACCCCGGTATCCGGGTTGGCGAAGTTATCCTGATACCGCCCGAGCAAGCCGGCGGTTACCTCCAGGTTCCGCGAGGCATCCCATGTAAAATCCGTGATGAGCGAATGGGTGGTGAGTTCCAGATCTATGGCGGGTTTGTCACGGTCTGCCCCGACGCGCACGTCGTATTCAAACCGCTGGTTGTATTGGAAATCGTATTGAATGGTCCATTTCCCGATGCCCTTCAACCGGAGATAATAGTTCAGTTTCCCGAGATGATGTGTCACTTCCTGTCGGGGTACTCCAAGGTCGTACGTGAAGGGTTCAATCACGGAGGGTTCTCCTGAATTGATGCTTTCGATCAGGTCGTCGATATTCCCGATATGCGAGGCGCGCAGAATGGCAATATCGGCCTGGTAAAAGGAATAATCCAGGTCCCAGCCCTGGTTCAGCAGCCGTTTGCCAGCGTGAAAGGAAAGGCCCAGTTGCTGCATCCCGGTGTTGGAAAGGATGTAGTCCGGTGCTTCCCGATCCCCCAGCCGTTTGTATGAGGCCTGCCCATTTAAGTACCAACCGGAGGCAAAGGTTTTGGTGAGTTCAGTACTCACCGATCCCCCCCGACCATTGGAAATTCCGTCGAGAAGTGTTTTTCCGTAAATAGAGTCCTGGATGGCGACCCGTTCCCGTTCGATAACCACCAGTCCTCCAATGGCATCCCCGGCGTACTTCAGGGTGGCAGCCCCTTTGATGACTGACACCTGATCCGCGGAATTGATATCGATGTTGGGAGCGTGTTCATCCCCCCATTCCATATCCTGCATCCGAACCCCGTCATTCAGGATGAGTACACGGCTTCCCGTCAGCCCATTGATAGAGGGTTTTACGATATTGCTTCCCGTATTCAGTGAGGAAACCCCGCTGATTTCCTTCAGGGCATCTCCCAGGCTACTCCCACTGTATCCTTCAAGGGTGGCCGTGGAAAGCCGCTGTTCCTGTGCGGTCCTGGTGTTCTCCGGAAGAAGTTCCCCCACCACCTGTACTTCTTCAAGTTCTTCCAGATGGTGTTCTATTTCGAAATCCATCCGGGTCTCCCCGGAGATTTCGATGCGATAAAGTACGGTA
>CBDUBB010000297.1:0-3582 GCA_965365265.1 uncultured Flavobacteriaceae bacterium | reverse complement strand
CCGGATTTCCTGATTGGATAAAGCTTGCTTTTATTTTCCTTAAGGGTATCCAAGGGGGAGTAATCCTTTTCCGAACCCCGGATGTTGTATCCAAAGTTCCGCCGAATTTAGGATAATTTTTTGGATAAAGAGAAGACGTTGCAATAGTAGGTGCGTCAAAACTTATTGATGTTTCCGAACCCGGTAAATACGCTCACTCCTCTCTATAACCCGGCCCCTTAACAAACCGTCCGGGTTTGGCACCGGTGTGCGCTCCTTCGGCTATGACGCGTACCCCGTTTACAAAGACGTGCGCTACGCCCGTGGCATACTGATGCGGTTCCTCAAAGGTGGCGTGGTCCTGAATCCGGTCTGCATCAAAAACGACCACGTCCGCAAAATACCCCTCCCTGAGCATACCGCGACGCTGCAGGCGCAGGTTGGAAGCAGGTAATGAGGTTAGCCGCCGGATCGCTTCTTCCAGGGTAATTACTTTTTCATCCCTTACAAAATGCGCGAGAAGGCGCGCAAAGGATCCATAGGCTCTGGGGTGGGTACTTTGGCTGAGGAACACACCTTCATTGGTATAGGAACCGGCATCGGAACAGGCAGCCATGTAGGGCAGGGCCAATTTTTTCTTCACATTTTCCTCGTTCATCGAGAAGTAGACCACCTGTATCCGGCTGTCATCCTCATAGATAAGTTCAGCCATGGCCTCCGCGGGCGTAAGGCCCCTGCTTTGAGCCACCTCTGCCAGGGTTTTGCCAATCAGGGACCTGAGATCCCTGTTTTTGAACCCCACCAGCAGGATATTTTCAGCAGGCACGTGGAAATTGGCCTCCCGGATCATCTGGGCCCTTTTCCCGGGGTCCTCCAGATACGCCATGGTCTGGGAATGCCCTCCTTCGCGTGCCCAGGCCGGGAACAGGACATTCAGCCCTGTCGAACTGGCGTTGTACATGTACATATCCGTGGTGATATGCAGCCCGCGCTCGCGCGCCTGGTCAATCATCGCGATGGCACTGTCGAGCAGGTGCCAGTTGTCCTGTCCGGAAGCCTTGAAGTGGTAGACTTCCGAACGGATGTCCGCGGCTTCTGCGATTTGGATCAGTTCGCGTATGGAGTATAAAAGGCTGTCCTCTTCATTGCGGACATGGGAAATATACATCCCCCCATAATCAGAAGCCTCTTTGGCCAGCCCGATGATTTCCTCTGTGGACGCATGTCCGCTGGGCACGTACAACAAGGAGGTGGAAAGCCCTACAGCCCCTTCCTCCATGGCCTCCCGGAGGAGTTCTTTCATTTTGTCCATTTCGTCCGGGGTGGGGGGTCGGTTTTCATACCCCATAACATATTCCCGAAGGGTACCATTCCCGACAAAAGAAGTAACATTGGTGGAAACACCCCTTTCTTCCAGGTGTTGCAGGTATTCCCCAAGGGTGTTCCAGGCGACTTCAAAGGTGTAGTCCTGCTGGTCCTCCTGCATTTTCTTTTTCATTTTTGGGGTAAGTGGGCCCATGGAACGCCCTTCCCCCATGACTTCAAGGGTAACCCCCTGCCGCAAATCGCTTTGCGAACGACCGTCAACCAAAAGGGATACATTCGCCCAGCTCAGCATATTGATAAAACCCGGGGCAACATGAAGACCGGAGGCATCCACTTCAAGACCGGCAACACTCCCTGACAAATCTCCAATGGCGGCAACGGTATCTGCCCGGATTCCCAGGTCTGCCCGTATGCCCGGGTTCCCGCTGCCGTCCAGGAGGGTGCCGTTCCGTATGATGACATCAAATGAGGGTTCCTGCCTGCATGAAACAAGCAGCAGGCACCAGAGGAAGAAGAATCGTAAGTACATGGATTGCGGATTTGTTGGCTAACTCCCTTAAAAATAGGCGAAATAACCATGGCTACCAAAAACGCGTATTTGTACCTTTGCCCAAATTTTTCCTCCATGAATTCCAGAAAAGATCAGTTAGCCGCCTTTGACAGATTGCTTACCATTATGGATGAGTTGCGTGCCCAGTGTCCCTGGGACAAGAAGCAGACCATGGAATCCCTGCGTTACCTGACCATAGAGGAGACCTATGAACTTGGAGATGCCATTCTGGAAAACGACCTTGAGGAGGTGAAGAAAGAGCTGGGGGACCTCCTGCTGCACATCGTCTTCTACGCCAAGATCGGATCGGAAACCGGGGATTTTGATATAGCCGATGTGGCCCACGACATTTGTGAGAAACTCATCCGGCGACACCCCCATATTTACGGGGATACCAAAGTGAAAGGGGAAGAAGAGGTAAAGGCGAACTGGGAAAAGATCAAACTGCAGGAGGGTAAAAAAAGTGTGCTAGAGGGAGTTCCTGCGAGCCTGCCAGCCCTGGTGAAGGCCAACCGCATACAGGAGAAAGTAGCCGGGGTGGGCTTTGACTGGGAACATCCGGCCCAGGTCCTGCTGAAGGTGAAAGAGGAACTCGGGGAACTGGAGGAGGCCGTCCGAGAAGGGAATACGGATGAGGTGGAGTCTGAGCTGGGAGATGTTTTCTTTTCCATGGTCAACTATGCCCGCTTTCTCGGGATCAATCCGGAGAATGCCCTGGAGCGGACCAATAAAAAGTTTATACAGCGCTTCCGGTTCCTCGAGTCCAGCGCCGGACGGGCAGGAAAAAAGCTGAGCGAGATGTCCCTTGCCGAAATGGACCAGTATTGGGAAGCGGCCAAGAAGCAGGAATGATAATACCCCATACCAAAGTCTTTACAACGATCTGAGGCTTAAATTGAGATGAAGCAGTATACCCGTGAATTCCGGTACAACCTGCACCTGGCTACTCCGGTGATCCTCGGGATGCTCGGTCATTCTTTTGTGGCCTTTGCCGATAATGTGATGGTAGGGCAATTGGGGACGGCAGAACTGGCGGCAGTTTCCCTGGGGAATAGTTTTGTCTTTATCGCGATGTCCCTTGGGATTGGGTTTTCCACGGCCATAACGCCCCTGGTGGCGGAAGCGGACGGGGCAGGGGACAAGCAGGAGGGAAGGCGTGTGCTTCAACACGGACTGGTGCTCTGCACTTTGCTTGGGATAGCCCTGTTTGTCTCCAAACCCCTGATGTACCTGATGGACCAGCCGGAAGAGGTAGTGGCCCTGGCCATTCCCTACCTGGACCTGGTTGCTTTTTCGCTCATTCCGCTGATCATCTTCCAGGCGGTGAAGCAATTTTCCGAAGGCCTTTCCCGTACGAAATACCCCATGTACGCCACTATCCTGGCCAATGTAATCAATATCGTTTTGAATTACCTGCTGATTTTTGGAGCCCTGGGATTTCCCAGGCTTGGGATTGTCGGGGCGGCCATTGGAACCCTGGTCTCCAGGGGGGGCATGGTATTGTTCCTCTGGTTCCTGGTTAAAAAAAGACCGGTTTTTTCGGATTATGTGGACAGGCTGCGCTTCCGTCATATAGAGAAGGGGATGCTTCGCAAGATTGTGAACCTCGGTTTTCCCTCCGCCTTACAGATGTTTTTCGAGGTCGCCATCTTTACGGCCGCCATCTGGCTGAGCGGGGTGTTGGGAAAAAACCCCCAGGCTGCCAACCAGATTGCCCTGAACCTTAG
>CBDUBB010000296.1:0-3583 GCA_965365265.1 uncultured Flavobacteriaceae bacterium | reverse complement strand
GGTAGAAAAACGGTTCGCGGTACTCGAAGGCGGGGGTTTGTGAAATATTGATCGCGGATGAGAACTACCCGGAAGCCATCCCATTTCTCGAGCGGCTGGAGGCCGTGGCGGATATTCCCCAGGACAGGACGTTTGCCCAGTCAAACCTGATGAAGGCCTTTTTCCTGGAGGAGCGATACGAGCAGGTGCTTTCCTATGCCAGGAAGGTCCTCCAGAACCCTTCCCTGGATGAGCGGATCCGCTCGGATGCCAGGTTGATGATTGCCAGGGCCGCCCGCGAAACCGGGGACATGGAGACCGCCCGGTCCGGCTACGCCGGGCTCCTGGATACGGCCACAGGTGAGACGGCCGCGGAAGCGCTTTACCACGTCGCCTTATTTGCCCAGCAGGATGGAGACCTGGAAGCCTCAAATGCGACGGTGCAAAAGCTTGCAAAGGAATATGCGGCCTACCGGGAATGGGGAGGAAAAGGCCTGATCCTGCTGGCCCAGAACTTCTATGAATTGGACGATGTATTCCAGGCGACCTACATCCTTGAGAACGTGGTAAACAATTTTGGGGACTTCCCGGAAATCGCTGGAAAGGCAGAAGCCGAACTCCAGCGGATCCGTGCACGCGAAGCCGAAAGAAACTCCTCCATCAACCCGGAGGGAAATTAAAAGACGCAATGCTGATGATGAACCCGATGCGTAAAATAAGCCTGTATGCCTCCCTGATATTCACGGTCTGTTTATCAGCCCAGGAAAAAGACCTTGGAACGGAGACCGTGACCGTAGTTAGGTCCTATGCCCCTACGGTTTCTGATGCCTTCAAGATCAAAACCCTGCCGACGCTCAATGACAGTATTGTCGGGAGGAAGATCCCGGTGCGGTACAGCATTTCTTCCGCTCCGGTAGCCTCTACCTTTACCCCGGCCAAGGGCCGGGCGGCGGCCGTTCAGCGGAGCGAACCGGAAAAGATCTACAATACCTATACCGCCCTGGGTCTGGGAAATTACAGCAATGCCCTGGCAGATTTTTATACCAGCCTCGATTTCGACAGGGGGAAACAACTCCTGGATATCGGACTGAACCATTTTTCCTCCAGAGGCGAAATTGAAGGGACTCCCCTGAATACGGATTTTTACAACACAGGCCTGGACCTCACGTATTCGCGCAAGGACCGGGATTGGGACTGGAACATCGGAGCAGGGCTGGAACACCGGAGGTATAACTGGTACGGCCTACCCGAAACGGTTACCGATGAGGCTGTTATCGCCGGCATCGATGAAGCTCAGGATTATTTAAAGGCGGAATTTAAGGGAAAGGTGAGTCTGTCCGATTCTTATTTCAGCGAGGCTGCAGTAACCGCCAGGCATTTCAGGGATGCCGCCGAATCCACGGAAAACCGATTGAAACTGAAAACCGGGTTTGAACTTCCTGTAACGGAGGAAACCCTGAACCTGACAGTTGACCTGGATTATGTAGGGGGAGAATTTGCCAGCGCCCCCCTTACCAGTACGACCCCCCAGCCGGGGATTCAGTACGGGTATTTTCAGGTGGGCCTGGAACCTTCTTTGGTGTTGCTCCGGGACGATCTGAAGCTCGAATTGGGTGCGAAGCTCGTCTACGGCCTGAATACCGAGCAAAGTGAGAGTAATTTTTACATGTACCCTGCCGTCAGGGCATCCTATGGGCTCCTGGATGAGGTGGCAGTGGCCTATGCCGGGGTGGAAGGCAGTCTGAGACAGAACTCCTACTACGATTTCAGCCGGGAAAATCCATACCTGTCCCCAACCCTCATGGTGATGCCCACTGACCAGCAATACGATGCCTATATCGGGATTCGGGGTCAGCTGCTGCCCGAACTGAGCTACAACCTGAAGGGGTCTTACAGGGCGGAGAATTTCCTGCCCCTGTTCCTGCTCAACCCCCAGAATGAATTCCGGTCGGAAGAAGGCTACGCCTATGGGAATTCCTTCAGGCTGTTTTATGACGATGTCAGAACCCTGGGGCTCTTTGCAGAGCTGCAGCTGGCGGTAAACCGCAACTTCTCCCTCGGATTGAATGCCACGGTGAATGACTACGATACGGAGACGGACAACCCCGCCTGGAACCTCCCCAACCTTGAAGGAACCCTCTTCCTGGATTATCAGATCGGGACCCAGTGGTCTCTTGGCGCAAGCCTGTTCTATGTCGGAGAACGGGAAGACCTATCCACCATTGCTGTTCAGAATGTGCTCCCTGAGGATTTTCCGGCCAGTATTGTAACCCTGGACGGTTTTTTTGATGCCAATATCCGGGTGGGCTACCATTTGAATGACCAGCTCTCCATTTTTGCCAGGGCCAGCAACCTTGCGAACAACCAGTATCAGCGATGGGCCAATTTCCGCGTACAGGGATTCCAGGTGCTGGGCGGGGTGAGTTATAAATTCGACCTGTAGCCCCTGAGACCTGTTCCCAATCAGGTTTCTGTCTGCAATAATGCACCTTTGATCGAGGGAATTCCCCGGAATGCCTGTACTGTTTTCGGTATTTTTTACCTTGAGGGAAATTAGCGTAGGAGAATGCGATTTACCGACGTTTTCAGGAGGTTTGGTTTGCTGGCCTGTATGTTTCCTTTGGGAGTGCTTGCCCAGAACCTGGTGCCGAATCCCGGCTTTGAGGTGTACCGGAAATGCCCAAGGCATCTGGGGAATTTTCAGGATGATGTGGCCCTGTGGACCACGCCGACGGAGGGCTCGACAGACTACTTCCACCTTTGTTCCCAGCATATGGGAACCCCAGAGAATTTCAACGGTGCCCAAAATACCCTGGAAGGCAAGGGGTACGCAGGGTTCTATGCCTATGCCCCCGGAGATTACCGGGAATACCTGCAGATAAAGCTAAAAACCCCACTGCGTGAGGGAAAATCCTACCTGCTTGCCTTCCATGTGAGCCTGGCGGAACGTTCAGACTTTGCGATACGCGATTTCGGGGTCCTCTTCAGCAGCGCTCCCCTCTCTCTGAACACAAAAAAGACCCTTACCCGGGGAAAGCGCTATTCCATCCCAGGTAACGCCTACCACTACCTGGAAATCAGCAACGATGACTTTATAAATGATACCTCGGAGTGGATTCGGGTCGAAACCGAGATCCTGGCAAAGGGCACAGAGCACTACCTGATCCTGGGGAACTTCAGGTCCAACAGGGAAACGCGCACCCATAAGACCAGGCGCCGTTCCAACAAGGGGGCCTACTATTACATTGACCAGGTTGAGTTAAGGGAGCATCCCGAATCCGAACTGGTCGCGGACTTGTCCCAGGGGGATATCGGGCAGGGGGGCTTCCAATTGGACAGCCTGCAGGTTTTCCGGTCCCTCCTTTTTGAGTTTGATACCTTCCGCCTCTCTGGTTCCGGTAAGGAAGAACTGAAGTCCCTGTACGGCTTCCTGGAAACAGATCCCACGCTTGAACTGCACCTGGGCGGGCACACCGACGCCACAGGAACTCCTCAATACAATCAACGGCTGTCAGAACGTCGATGCGAGGCGGTGGCCTCTTATCTGAGTGAGTTGGGGATGCCGACAAGCCGTATCCGCTGGCAGGGGTTTGGCGCCTCTCAA
>CBDUBB010000295.1:0-3588 GCA_965365265.1 uncultured Flavobacteriaceae bacterium | reverse complement strand
GATGGTCAGTTTGATCCCCTGGATGGGCTGTCGGGCCACCCGGGCCACGAGCTCCGAGATCTGCGCGGTGTCCCGAAGGAAGAATACGGTTTCCCCTTCCCGCCAATTGCTGCTGGCATAGGTCTTCACCGGATGCCGGCCTTCCATGGTGAAGTGCTGGCTGGTATGAAAGACCCTCGGGGCCGGAACAAGGGTTTGACGGCCTGCAGCACGCATGTCCGCAAAATACGGGTCCGTGCAGGTGCTGCCCCCGGGAATGAACACCGAGGTAATCCCATAATGCACCAGCTTTGGAAAATCTTCCGCGTAGTCTGTGGTATGCACATGGCAGTCGAACAGGCCCGGGATCAAATATTTTCCGGAGCCATCGACTGCGATTTTTCCCTTTTCAGACGATGCGGGCTGAATCTTTACAATCCTGCCATCGTCAACAACGACGTCTATGCCGGATTGTATCGGCCGGCCCGTTCCATCAATGAGGTTTACGTTGGCAATTACAAGGTCGTATGAGCTACGTTGCTCCGCGCACGCAAGCGACAGAATCCCCAGGATAAGAATGCCGAAATGCTTCATACGGATGAAGAATTATGTGTACACAATACTGAGGGGGAACCTGGATATGGCTGCAATGAGCGCCCTAGGGGAATATGCTAAAAATAGGAAATATTCACAGGCGGCATATCTATTCAGCTATCTTTAGCCTGGAATTCCGGGATTAATGCAATTTACAGCTCCCGAATCGGGTGAAATTATAATGGATCAGCGAAAATACCCATGACCAAGTACCTCCTTGCCTGGCTGGGGCTAACCGTGGCTTTTGAGTTCCTCTTCGGGCATTACGCGATGGGACATACCTGGAGCAGGCTGCTACAGGATTACAAGCTGCTGGAGGGCAGGGTATGGGTGCTGCTCCTGATTTGGGTTACAATGGCCCCGTTGCTGTTTATCGCCTGCAACGCTCCTGAACGCATGGTCCCGATGCGAACATGAGTCTATCGGAATCGTACTTTATTCCGGCAAACGCTGCTTTACGAGCGCGATCTGCCCCATATGATTGGCCGAGTGCTCCAGGACGTGGAACCAGGCCCAGTGGATGTTCATGGACTCGTCGATGGCGGAGGCAAACCAGGCATCGTCGCGGGCCTTCAGGCCGCTGAGTGTTTTCTCCCGTACCTGGTCCCAGAGGTCCAGGTAGTAGGAAATCGGCTTCCCTTTCAGGCTTTCCCGCGAGGCGCCGGCCGCGCTCCAGAACAGGGTTTCCTCATCCGTCCAGGACCGCCCTTCGAGCGTTTCTACCTGGGTATAGGACTCCGTTGCCGCCAGGTGCATGATCATGGCACCGATGCTGTTGGCATGTTCGTCAAAGAGGTAATCGGTCTGTTCCTGGTTCAGGTCTTTTAAGCCTTCGGTGATCCGGTCCTTCATTTCCTCCAGCATGTCTACCATCATCCCGATTTGCGGCGAGTAGCCTTCCGCCGGCTCTATGGTGTACTGGGCACTTAAAACGGAAAAAGAGCAACTCATCAACACCAGGGCAATCCAATTTCTTAAGGTCTTCATATTAGGTTTTTAAAAGTGTTTTAATACTTTGGCAGGAACCCCGCCTACCACTGTGTTCGGGGGCACGTCCTTGTTTACGACCGCCCCTGCCGCCACCACCGAGTTCTCGCCAACGGTCACTCCTGGCAGCAGCGTGGCGCCGGCGCCGATCCAGGCATTATTCTTCACCACCACTCGTGATGGTTCCAGCGTTTTCCGGGTTACCGGATCCACCGGGTGGTTTTCCGAGGTGATATTGACCCGGGGTCCGATCATCACATCGTCTTCGATAGTGATCCCCCCGAGGTCCAGGAAACTGCAGGCGTGGTTGATAAATACATTTTTCCCAAGGGTGATATTGCGCCCTACATTTGTATAGAATGGCGGAAAAACCGTGGTGCTCGGATCCACAGGGGTACCGATGATCTCGCCCAAGAGGGCGCGTACTTCGTCTACATTAGAGGCAGCATTCATGCGGGCGGCCAGGGCAAAGGTCCGATTCACCGCATCCCGGATCTGCGGGTATTCCGGATCGTTCATTGGGATGGCTTCGCCGCTGCGCATCCGCGCCAGGAGGCCCGTAGCCGGAAGCTCATTGTATGGGGCCTTTTTCATATGTTCGAATCTTCTGTCAAACCGATTTCTCGTATGCCTCACGGATCCAGCCTTGCAATTCGCCGTCTACCTGGCCGACGTCCGTGAGTTGGACCCGGTGCGTGCACATGGTGCCGAAGGGCCCGGAGTTCTCCAAGCGGTCGGTGGTAGGCTTATCCTTTAGTTTAAAACCCAAGTCGATGCGCGTTTTGGTAGCAGGTTTGATCAGCACGAACTGCCATTTGCGGATGATGCTGACGCTGCCTTTTTTTGGGACTACCTTCACATCGCTGCCCAGGGATGTCACATACTCCATCAGGGCGTCGTAGATGGGGATCAGGGCTTCTTTGCCTTTGTATTGGGTACTTACCAGGTCTTCCTCCGGTTGGTCCTTTGCCTTGGAAAGGGTAACGATGGTATTGGCAAAGCCATGGGTAACCCCGTGTTCAGTCTTCAGGAATTTTACGGCATCCGAGTGTTTATCGAAGGATTTTTTGCCCAGGAGGGCAGTCCATTCCTTCAGGGATTTGCCGGTCTTCTCCGGCATATTGTCAATCATGGTTTGCAGTGCTTTGTCCATAATGTTTTTTTGATCGCTTATTGATGGATTCTTATGAACACCGGATTCCGGCATGGCCCGGCGGGGATTATAGTTTGTCCTTCCAGGGCCTCACGTAGAAACCGGCCAGTTTACCGCCCGCATCGGTTACGGCCCTGATCTCCACTTCGCTATCTGTGCCGTCAAACCGACCGCGGAACCGATAGATCTCATAGACCGGTTCTTCCGCGGTGCGCATCATATGGTCAAACTCCAGGCTCTGGTATTCCCCCAACTGGGCGTGTAACTGGCTATACGCCTGCTTCTGTACCGTTTCGTTCAGGCCGGTGATCATCTGGTCGATAGCCTCATCCCGGGAAAGCGGATAGAAACCGCCTGCGCGTTGCGCCGTCATGATGGCATCCGACAAATGGGTAATGGACTTCAGGCGCTGCGGGTTGAGGTCAGCTTCGGCAACCTTGTCAAAGTTCGGCGTACTCTGGCAGTTTGCGGTAGCAAAAGCGAGGACGAGTACGCAACATAACCAGATTCTTTTCATAGTGTCAGCACTTCATGGGTGAGATGAATAAACCCTCCAGAGATGCACCCGGTCCGGAACGTGGGCCTTTGGAAGGCAATCGCTTCTGAAAATAGGTAAAAGTTCGAAGAATCGCCGGGGCAGACGGCAGGAATGTGCCATATTTAACTCGAACTTAGGATTTAACGCGATTGCCGATTAAGTGCGTTACTGAAATCCTTCCGGCACCTGTAAAGAATAGGGTAAGGTTACCGAACAGCATGGCAAGCGCCGGCGTCATGCCCTCAATGCTGTCTTTTGCTTTCAGGTGAACAAAAAGGAGTGCCACGAGGAAATTCAACGCCAAGACAAAGGCCGCCGTCCGGGTTTTATACCCGAT
>CBDUBB010000294.1:0-3609 GCA_965365265.1 uncultured Flavobacteriaceae bacterium | reverse complement strand
GGACGCGGCGGCCCGCCTGCCCGTGGCGGAGGAAAAACCCACCGGTTCTACGCTGCGCATACCCCCGATATTGCCAACCCCGAGATCCAGCTGACGGTACAGGGGCAAACCATTACAAGCACTTTTGGTACGCGGGAACAATTCATGCACAATAGTGAACAGTTGCTCACGGCTGGCCTGTCCAATGCGATCTTCGGGAAGGAAAACGTCATCAGCCAGGAGCAGCGGGGCCTTATCGAAGAACTCTCTGAAATAAGCTACCGTAAATACACAGACCTGAAGAACCATGAAAAATTCGTGCCCTACCTGGAACACCGCAGTACGCTGAAGTATTACAGCAATGCGAATATAGGCAGTAGACCGGGCAAGCGCGGGAACAAGAAAAAGCTGGAACTGTCCGACCTGCGCGCCATTTCCTTTGTGGGTTCCTGGAGCCAGCTAAAGCAGAACGTACCCGGATATTTCGGCATTGGAACGGCCCTCAGCACCCTGAAGAAGGCGGGGCGGATGGGGGAATTGCAAGCCCTTTTCAGGGAAGTGGATTTTTTCAGGGCACTAATGCTGAACAGCATGATGTCCCTTACAAAGTCCTATTTTGAGCTTACCGCTTATATGAAGGACGACCCTGATTACGGGGAATTCTGGAACATCCTTTTTGCGGAATACCAACTTTCCAAAGAATTGCTTCTGGAGGTTTCCGGTTACGAGCTGCTCATGGAGGATGAACGGGTTTCCCGGGAATCCATCAAGATCCGGGAACGCATTGTCCTGCCCCTGCTGGTCATCCAGCAGTACGCCCTTCAGAAAATAGGGGAGGGCTCTGCAAACCGCGAGCTCTACGAAAAAATCGTGACCCGTTCCCTGTACGGGAACATCAATGCCAGCCGGAATTCTGCCTGATTGAAACGCCCGGGCCCCTATTCAAACGGGGTGGTCATAAGCGCGTACAAGGTCCTGATCCCATAGTCAATCTGCCCCAGCCTGAGGTTTTCATTCGGGCTGTGCTGGTTGTTGTCGGGGTTTACCAGGGGAAGGAGAAAGGCCGGGATGTCCAGGGCGTTGATAAACGGGGCAATGGGCACGGTCCCTCCCATGATGCGGACCTGTACCACCGGCTGCCCGAAGGTTTCATTCAGGGTTTTTACCAGGTGGTTCCCGAAGGGATTGTCCAGGGGTGTCCTGAAAGCGTCGGTGACGCTGCCTTCCGTGACGGTGATCCACTTGTCATGGGATGCCCGCATTTCGGCAGTGGGCTCCGTATCCGTGATCCGGTAGCCAAGGCTTTCCAGGTGTTTTTTTACCAGGCCTTTCAGACGGTCCCCGTCGGTTTCGGGGACAAGCCTCAGGTCGAGTTCGGCAGTGGCCGTGGCCGGTACGATGGTCCTTGCCTCAGGGCCCACCCATCCGGAAGACAAACCGCGTACGTTCAGGGAGGGATATTGAAGGGCTTCCTGATAATACCCCCCGACCTTGTCCGGGGTTTTGATCTGCAGCAGGGAATGGATCCGTTCCGGGTCGTCTGGTACGGCCCTCAGAACTTTTTGGACCGCTTCGCCCAATTCAATCCCGTCGTAGTACCCGGGGATGAGTACCCGCCCGTCCTCGTCTTTCATGCTCGCCAGGATTTCCGCCATCCGAAAGCCCGGATTGGGAGCGTAATTTCCGTAGTGCCCACTGTGTTGTGGACGAATGGGCCCATAGGTCGTCAGGGTCATGGAGGTTATTCCGCGGCATCCGTAGACCACAGTGGGTTGTCCGGAGACATGCACGGGCCCGTCGGAAATGATCAGGTAATCTGCTTCCAGCAATTCCCGGTACTGGGCCACGGCTGCGGGGAGCGGCTTGCTGCTTTTTTCTTCTTCCCCGTCCAGGATCACCTTGACATTGAACGGCATTTCCTGCCCGCTTTTACCGATCAGGTCAATGGTGTTCAGGAACATCACAATGGGTCCCTTGTCGTCCGAGGTGGACCGGCCAAACAGCCGCCAGTCGAAAGGAATGTCATCGTTAAGCGCGTCAAAGGATTCTTCTTTCCAACCGGTGCCTTCCGGGGATTTCAATACAGTTTTGTACGGGTTTGGCTGATCCCATTTGGAGGGGTCCACCGACTGTCCGTCAAAATGCATGTAGAAAAGGAGGGTGGGCTTACCCGCCTTCATGGGCAGGGCGGCAAAAAACAGGGGCTGTCCCCCGGTGGGAAGGACGGAAGTGTTGAATCCGCGCTGGCTGAACTTTTCGGAGAGCCAGCGGATATTCCGGTTGATGTCGGGGGAATTAAGGGCATCGTTGGGTATGGATACAAAATCGACCAGTTCGTCAATGGTATGGCGGACCTGGGCTTTGAAATCCGCAGCTTCCTGGGCCAGTGCGAAGGAACCGGCACAAAGGATGAGGGTGCATATGAATTTACGCATGGGGTGGTGGGTTTGGAGGCTAAAGCTAAAGAATTCTTGCCACAATTCAGGCGGGAGTTTTATGCAGAGGGCAGGGTCAGCGGGTTGGCCGCATTTTCACAATGAGCAACCGGATCAGCGGCACCCAGGGGACCCCGTGAAAAATCAGATGAAACCAGTCCATAGGGGCCATGCCCTTGGCCCCTCCGGCCACCCAGCGAATCTTTCCCCAAAGATGCGGTTCGGGGAAATACGGAGCCAGTCCGAGGGTAAGGCAAAGTAAAATGACGAATCTCCAGTCGTTTAAAAAATCCTTCATGATCGGATAGTTTCCACAAAGGTAGGAATTCCCTCAGGGCCGTATTCGGACAGGTGTCGGATAAATGCGGACCCTATGATGGCCCCTTTGGCATGTTTGGTCGCCTGCCCGAACGTGTAGGCATTGCTGATCCCAAATCCGACGATCTGAGGGTTGTTGAGGTCCATGGAGCCGATCCGTTCAAAGTAAGCCACCTGCTCCGGACCAAAGCCTTCCCGCGCCCCGGTGGTACTGGCCGAACTTACCATATAGATAAAGGCATCCGAGGCTGCGTCTATTTTCCGGATTCGTTCCTCCGAAGTTTGGGGGGTAATCAGGAAGATCATCCGGAGCCCGTACCGGTCCATGATGTCGCGGTACTCCCGCAGGTAGATCTCCAGGGGGAGATCCGGGAGGATCAGTCCGTCAATCCCCACTTCTGCGCACTTTTGGCAAAAGGCTTCCACCCCGTACTGCAGTACCGGATTGAAATACCCCATCAGGATAAGGGGCAGGTGGATTTCGTCCCGAACGCCTTTCAGTTGCTCGAACAGGCGGGCCGTTTGCATGCCGTTTTTCAGGGCAGCGGTGGAGCTTGCCTGTATGGTGGGCCCATCTGCCAGGGGGTCGCTGAAGGGCAGGCCGATTTCCACCATGTCCACCCCGCTGGCCTGCAGCTGCCGAAGCACGGGAAGGGTATCTTCCAGGTCCGGATACCCGGCCGTAAAGTAAATGGAAAGGAGCGGGCCCTGCTTTTCAAGTGCCTGCCCGATCCTGTTTTGGGTGGTTGTCTTTTTAATTTCCATGGCGTTTCTGGCTTAGAGGTCGAAAAAATCGATATAGGTCTGAAGGTCCTTGTCCCCCCGGCCGGAGAGGTTGAAGACCAGGAGGTCCTCCGGGCGGAATTTGCGTTTTCGC
>CBDUBB010000293.1:0-3626 GCA_965365265.1 uncultured Flavobacteriaceae bacterium | reverse complement strand
AGAACTACCGGTCTACCAAAAACATTGTAAATGCAGCCAACAGCATCATCGCCAATAATAAGAATCAGCTGGAAAAGGTGGTCTGGACGGCCAATGAGGAGGGAAACAGGATCAAGCTCCACCGAAGCCCTACCGATGCGGATGAGGGAAGGTTTGTGGCTTCTTCCATCTTTGAAAACAAAATGCAGCAGCAGCTGCCCAATGGTTCCTTTGCCGTACTGTACCGGACCAACTCCCAGTCCAGGGCCATTGAAGATGCCCTGAGGAAGCGGGATATTCCGTACCGGATTTACGGGGGGCTCTCCTTCTATCAGCGAAAAGAAATCAAGGATGTCCTGGCCTATTTGCGGCTGGTGATCAATCCCGGAGATGAGGAGGCCCTCAAACGGATCATAAACTTTCCAGCGCGGGGTATCGGGCAGGCAACCGTGGATAAACTGACTATAGCAGCCAACCAGACCGGTCAGACCATCTTCCAGGTGATGGAAAATCTGCCGGGTTCAAACCTTCCCCTGCACGGGGGGACCCGCCGCAGGCTCGGGGACTTTGTAGCTATGATCCGGAGTTTTCAGATTTTGAACCAGGAAGCGGATGCCTTTACCCTTGCCGAACACGTGGCCAAAAAGTCCGGCCTTCTCCTCGAATTCAAAAAGGACGGGACCCCTGAAGGGATTGCCCGGATGGAAAATATAGAGGAGCTGCTCAACGGGATCAAGGATTTTGTCGAAGGGCAGAAAGAACTGGCCGACGCGGAAGGGAACCTGGCGGAATTCCTGGAGGATGTGGCCCTGGCCACCGACCTCGACATGGACAAGGGGGATGAGGACCGGGTGGCCCTCATGACCATTCACCTGGCAAAAGGCCTTGAATTTCCGTATGTGTACATTGTAGGCATGGAGGAAGACCTGTTTCCTTCCGCCATGAGCATGAACACCAGAAGTGAACTGGAGGAGGAACGACGGTTGTTCTATGTGGCGCTCACACGGGCTGAAAAACAGGCCTACCTGACCTATACACAGAACCGGTACCGATGGGGGAAACTCATCGATGCCGAGCCCAGTCGTTTTCTGCAGGAGATAGACGAGCGGTTCATAGACAACCTCACCCCGGTGGAAACCTATCAGTTCAGGCCATTGCTGAATGCGGATATTTTCGGGGAAGTGGACAAAAGCAGGCTGCGGCAATCAAAACCGGTTGCAGGAAGCCCTCCCAAAGTAAACCATCCCTCAGAAAAACAATTGAGGCGGCTGAGGCGAATAAAGCCTCAGTTGGGCGAACCAACCTCAGGCAACGGTACGGTCGGGGAGGAGCTTCAGGAAGGCAGCCTGGTTGACCATTCCCGTTTCGGAAAAGGACAGGTGCTGAAAATCGAAGGTGCCGGGAACGACAAAAAAGCAGAAATTCGCTTTGAAAGGGGGGATGTCAAGAAACTCCTGTTGCGCTTTGCCAAGTTACGGGTGCTTCAGAAGTAGCACTGTGTTCTGGGGCGTATATCCGGAGGGGACTGATTACAGAAAATCATTGAATTAAGGCTATGGCGGAATTCATCCGAATGTACGAGGAAAACCCCAATTCCAGGGAAGTGGATCGGGTGGTGAAAGTCCTTAGAAATGGAGGGCTGGTAATTTACCCCACGGATACGGTCTACGGGCTGGGTTGTGATATTACCAATTCCCGGGCCCTGCACCGATTAGCCCAGATCAAGGGGGTCAAACTGGACAAGGCCAACTGGTCCTTTATATGTGCGGACCTGAGCAATTTGTCCGACTATGCCCGGCAGATCGATACCCCTACCTTCAAGATCCTCAAACGGGCCCTCCCCGGGCCCTATACCTTTATTCTCCAGGGCAGCAATCAGTTGCCCAAAGATTTCAAAAAGAAAAAAACGGTCGGTATCCGGGTTCCGGATAACGGGATCGCACAGGCCCTGGTCCGGGGGCTGGGTCACCCCATCGTATCAACTTCCATCCGCGATGAGGACGATGTGCTGGAATACACCACAGACCCCGAGCTCATTTACGAAAAATGGGGCAACCTGGTGGATGTGGTGATCAATGGAGGGTATGGAGACAATGTGGCGTCCACGGTAATAGACCTCACTGGTCCGGAACCCGAAGTGATCCGCGAGGGAAAAGGGGACCTGAGCATCCTGTAAATAAAAAACCCTGTGACATTCGGTCACAGGGTTTTATTTCTATGCGATTGTATTGGCTTACCGGTTGATATCCGGGTCCTTCATACCTTCCTCGATCATGCTGTAGAACTGATCCAGTTTTGGCAACACGACAATACGAGTCCGGCGGTTCTTGGCCCTGTTTTCACCTGTGTCGTTAGACACAAGGGGGATATAATAGCTCCTTCCTGCAGCAGTCATACGAGCGGGATCCACGCCAAAGTCGTTCTGGAGGATACGTACCACGGAGGTAGCGCGCTTTACACTCAGGTCCCAGTTGTCGAGAAGGGGCTCACGACGGTAGGGGACATTGTCAGTATGGCCTTCCACCATGAATTCAAAATCTGGCTTGTTGTTCACCACCTGGGCTACTTTTCCAAGGACCTGCTTGGCCGCATTGGTGACGTTGTAACTTCCGCTACTGAAGAGGAGTTTATCCGAGATGGAAATAAATACCACCCCTTTTTCCACGCTAATCTCGATGTCCTCATCGTCCAGGTTGCCCAGAACGCCTTTGAGGCTTTGGACCAGCGCCAGGTTTACGGAGTCCCTGCGGGTAACCGCATTCTGGAGTTTACGGATCGTAAGGTCTTTTTCCTTCAGGCTTTCCAGGGACTTCTCAAGGTTGTCCGCCCCTTTGGCAGTCAGGGTGGTCAGGTTCCCCATATTATTGATAAGCTCCTGGTTATTGGCCTTGAGGAATGCATTCTCTTCCTGAAGCGTATTGAGCTGGGCGTCCGCGGTCGCTTTTTCCTCCAGGCAGGTATTCAATTTTACGGTGGCGGAGTTCAGGAGGTCCTGGGTCTCCTTTTGTTTGGCTTCCAGGTCCGCGTACTTCTTTTGGGATACGCAGGAAGAAAGTGCCAGGGCTACCCCAAGACATCCTATCATTAGTTTTTTCATAATCACAAGTGATTTTAGTGTTAAAAGTTCGTTTAATTCTGGTCCTAATACAAAATTAACAAATGTCCCTGCCTCCCCGGCAGGAATCCGTTAATCTTTTACTAAATTACCAAAAGTCTTCATTCTACGTACGTAATAGGACCACACTATGGATGTTGTTGCGTAGTATTTTTCAACAAATCGAATCTTTTCCCGTTTGTGGAGCATGCGGAAAAAATGGCGGTAATAGCTCAGGTGTGCCCTCAAAATAGCCCAGGCGTGTCTTAATTTGAACTGGAACACGAACCTGATGGCCGCTATCCCATCCAGCAGCAGGCGGGAAAGCACAATCGGGAATGCCTTTTTTCGCGGGAGGTTCTTGGTAATGGAAAAAAGGGAGTTCCGGAAATTCAGGAAGGTCTTCTTGGGATTCATGTTGTTCAGGGTGGAGCCTCCCATATGAAACACCTCGGATGCACCGGTATAATAAACTTTGTACCCATGGTTTCTGGCCCTCCAGCACAGATCCACCTCTTCCTGATGGGCAAAATAGTCCGTGTCGAACCCGCCG
>CBDUBB010000292.1:0-3633 GCA_965365265.1 uncultured Flavobacteriaceae bacterium | reverse complement strand
GCCCAATACGGTCTATGCACTTTTTGAGATAGACAGCCCTGCCCTCTACCGGTCGGAAGACTTCGGGGACACCTGGACCCTGCAAACCCGCAACCACGACATAGCCGAAAGGGCTCCCTACTATACGCGTATGGCTGTATCCCCGGGAGATCCCAATGAGGTATATTTTGCCAGCGTAAAATTCAGCACTTCCAAGGACGGGGGGAAGACCTTCGAATCAGGGTACAGGGCCGGGGGTGACAACCACGATATCTGGCTGGACCCGACCAACCCGGACCGCATGATGGTGGCCCACGATGGATGTGCCAGCATTACCCTCAATCACGGCAAGAGTTTTCAGCGGGTTGTTTTGCCTATTGCGCAAATGTATCACGTGGCGGTGGATGATCAGATCCCTTACAACGTCTATGGGAACAGGCAGGACGGCTATTCCTATAAAGGACCCAGCAACAGTCGTCAGGGCTATATCCCTCTGGGGTTATGGAGGGGCGTCGGTGGGTGCGAGAGCGGTTTTGCCCAGCCCGACCCCTTTGACAACGATATCGTATGGTCGGGCTGCTATGACGGCGGCCTGGAGCGCTATAATGCAAAAACAGGCCATGCCCGGGACGTACGGGTCTGGCCTGAGGCCGGATACGGATGGGAGCCTGGCAAACTGAAATACCGCTGGCACTGGAACTTCCCGCTGGCCTTTTCGCCCCACACCCGGCACAGGGTCTATGTAGGGAGCCAGTTCGTGCATAAAAGCGATGACGGGGGCCAGAGCTGGCAGGTGATCAGCCCGGACCTGACCCTGAACGATAAATCACACCAGCAGAATTCAGGGGGCATCGCCATCGACAACCTCATGACCTTTGACGGGTCCGTGTTATTCAGCATCGTGGAATCTCCCCTGGAACCCGGGCTTATCTGGACGGGGAGCAATGATGGACAGGTACACCTGACCCGGGATGGGGGAGCATCCTGGGAGAACGTTACAGGGAATATCCCCGGCCTGCCCCAGTGGGGTACCATAGCAAATATCGAGGTTTCCAGATACTCCAAAGGCACTGTCTATATCACGGTCGACCTGCATCAAATGGGGGATTTTGACCCCTATGTATACAAAACGGAAGATTACGGGAAATCCTGGAAACTGATCAGCCAGGGCGTACCGAAATCTGTACACAGCTTTGCCCACGTAATCAAAGAGGACCCCAAACGCCCGGGGATGCTGTACCTGGGAGTGGACAATGGGATTTATATCACGACCAATGACGGACAGAGCTGGGTGCGGTTGAGGAACAACCTGCCTCCGGCCCCGGTATACTGGCTGGAAATACAGCAGCGCTTTGATGACCTGGTGGTGGGGACCTACGGGAGGGGATACTATATCCTGGATAACGTTGCCCCGTTACGTGAATTCGATGTGGATGCCGCCGGGGAGGATGCCCATCTGTTCAGCCTTCGTCCTGCCTACCGGTTCCAGGAGCAGGAAGCGATCAAGACGGATGGTCCCAGCATGAACTCCGGAAGGAACCCGGCCTATGGGGCGGACATCAATTATTACCTTAAGGACAGTACAGGCCAAAAGGTGGAAATTCAAATCCTGACCCTGGAAGATGAGGTCATCAGAACGCTCAAAGGCACGGGCAAATCTGGTATCAACCGGGTGATGTGGGACCTGCGCTACGAGCCGACCTATAAGCCTAAACTACAGACAACGCCTCCGGGCAGACCCTGGGTGCAGCTTAATGGGGAAGGATGGCGCCCCCTGGTTACCTGGGACCTCGACCTGATGCGCGGACAATACGGACCGCGGGTAGTCCCGGAGACCTATAAGGTAAAACTGATCGTCGGGGACCGGGAATTTATTCGTGAACTGACCGTTCTAAAGGATCCGGCCTCCGAAGGCACCCTCCGGGATATTCAGGAGCAGGTGACTTTTTCACTGGAACTTCGCGATGCCATCAACACGGCGGTGCTCATGATCAATGAACTGGAGGGAATCCGTGCGGAACTGGCCGAAATCATACCCAAACTTGAGAAGGAGGAAGACCTGCAGCGGGCAGAGCAACTGCGCGATCTCTCAGAGACCATAGCGGGCACGCTGTACGACATACACCTGACAGGAGCCCGGGAGGACGCCTTCAGGGCCCCCATGAAACTCTACGGCAGGCTGAGTGCCCTGGCCAGCGACATTACGGGGAACGGCGTCGACTTTAAACCGACCGACCAGCAACGGGAGGTGTATGCCATCTTCAATGACCGCCTGGAAGCGGTGAACCAAAAGTTCAAACGGTTTATGGAAGTAGAGGTGAAAAAGCTCAATGTGCAGCTAAAGAACAGCGAGCTTCAGATCAAGGGGGGCAGGAAGATCAAGTCATAGGGGTAGGGGGCCAGCTGGTTTGGCCTTGATTTCTACCCCCTGAACATTTGGATTCCAGGCCAGCCTGCCCTGGCCTGTGATGAAACGGACCACGGCAATGGGAATTAAGTTAATGCCATAAATAGGAGATTTGGCAGGTAAGTCTTAATTTCAGGATCAAAGACCAAATGAAGGGCATGAGATTCGTACTCATTTTACTGCTGTTCGTTTTCACCGCCAGGGCCCAGACGGATACCATCCCGAATTCAAAGGTTCAGCTGGATTATACGGATAAGGGATTTCAGCTGAAAACAGCAAATGAGAAATTCCTGCTCCACCTGGAATCCCGCCTGCAGTTCCGATTCTCATCCCCAGGCGATCAAAACCCCCTGACCCTGGATGACCTGGAGACCGACAAACCCGTCTTTAAGATCAACAGGGCCCGTCTGAAGGTCGGTGGGAATGCATTCAGCCCGCATTTGAAATACTACTGGGAGTATGAACTGTCCCAGGGAAATTTGCTGGATTTCCGCATTATGTTTGAGAAGTTTGAGGGCTTCAACATCAAAGTAGGCCAATGGAAGACTTTTTATAACCGGGAACGGGTGATCTCCTCCGGAAAGCAACAAATGGCGGACAGGTCCATAATCACACGGCCTTTTACCCTGGACCGGCAACAGGGAATCTCTGTCTACGGCCGCCTTTTCAGGGAGCGTCTTGCAGACCTTACCTATCATCTGTCCGTACTTACCGGGACTGGACGCGGGGAAATAGAAAACGATGACAAGAACTTTATGTACGTGGGAAGGTTGCAATGGAATTTCCTGGGGCGTGAACTGTCAATGACCAGCTCCGACCTCACCTACCACGAGAAGCCCGTTGCGCTGCTGGCTGTTGCTGCGGTGACCAACAGAAGCCCGTACACCCGGTTTTCCCAGGCAGGAGGAGGGCAGTTGATAGGGTATGAGGATGGCGCCCCGGGCCAGTACCGGGTGAATCAGGGCATGATTGAAACTGCCTTTATGTACAAGGGGTTTTCCTGGCAGAATGAATTTCACTGGAAACAAATTGACGATCGGGTCAGCGCGGAAATCACAGGACTAAGGGGAAGTTATTACCAGGCAGGTTATTTTTTCAACAATCTCTGGGAGGCCATTCCCGAACCCCTGGAGCTTTCCACGCGTTACGCGCGCTACGTGCCGAACACGGATTTCTCAGATACTTTTGAGGAAGAATTCACCGTGGCCCTGAACTGGTTTTTCAAAGGACACCGGAACAAACTAACC
>CBDUBB010000291.1:0-3634 GCA_965365265.1 uncultured Flavobacteriaceae bacterium | reverse complement strand
CCCAGGACAATGATCAGCCCGATCTTTCCCAGCGTATTGCCAAATCCTTCATTTACGGCTTCCACAAGGGCCGCCATAGGCATTCCGGCCAGGGCACCGTATCCCATGGAAATAAGCAGAAGCGCAAGAAATGGGTGGACTTTCAGGCGGGTGGTCAACCAAATGATGCAAAGTACCGACAGGAGTAGAAGCAGGAGTTCCATAGAGACACCCTTGAGATTAGGTGCCTTTAATATCCGCTAAAAAAATGAACTTTAAAAGCGGCCGCTGCCTCCAGGTAAGCAGGCAAAGCGGGCTACTGGCTCCCGAGCCTGGCGAGCTCGGCACCCGTATGGCTGCCGATGGCAACCCCCATGCCGCCAAGGCGCACCCCACAAGCCACATTCCCGGAGAGTTTTTTGAGAATGGGTTTTTTCTGTGGCCCTACCCCCATGATACCGCTCCAGCGTTGTTCAACCCGGAATTCCTTTCCGGGAAGGATCACCTCTTTCAGCAGGGCCTCCAGGCGGTTCTGAATCACTTCCGTCCGACCGAAATCTGTGGTGGTCTCTCCTTCCGGATCGAGGTTTCGCCCACCGCCCAGAAGGATTCGCTCCCCAACATTGCGGAAATAGTAGTACCCAGCATCCATGTGGAAGGTTCCTTTGACCTTAAGGCCTTCTACAGGGGTTGTCACAAGCACCTGGGCCCGGGCCGGTCTTACGGGAAGGGCTCCCAGGGAGGCAGCAAACCCATTGGTGGCCAGGAGCAGTTTCCTGCTGTAAAATTCAAACTGATCCGTTTTCAACAGTACCTTGTCTCCAAGATCTTCATAGCCATCGAGGGTGATCCCGTTGAGAATTCTTACCGGATTGTCCCGGCGCTGAACCCTGTCCAGCAATGTATGCATCATCCGTCCCGTGTCAATCTGTCCCTCCTGTGAACTCAGGATAAGCTTTGGAAGGACTCCCTGAAAACCGAAAGTATTTTCTGAAATTTTGAAAGAGGGTTTTCCAAAAACAGGCAAAAGCAACCGGTTAATGCGGTCCATCTGTTCAGTGCAGTGCTCAAACAGGGAGGCTTCCTCCCTGAGGAAGACCTCGTATCCCCCCCAACCCTTGTAATCAAGTCTGGAATCCCCCAAGCGCTTACGAAGCAGCTGTATGCCCTTCCAGCGGTCCGAAACCAGTTGGACGATCTCGTCTTCCGTATGGGTCTCAAGGTCTGAAAGGATCTCTGTGAGGCTGCCAAAACAGGCAAATCCGGCATTCCTGGTACTGGCTCCCTGGGGAAATACGCCTTTTTCCAGGATCAGTATTCGGGCTTCGGGATGGGTTTCACGGAGCGACAGGGCGCAACTAAGGCCTGTGATGCCGCTTCCGACGATACAGAAATCGATGTCGCTAAGCCAGGTTTTCAACTCCCAGTAGCTCAGTTCCATGCGGGAAATATTAGGCATTTAGACGGGATACAGGATCGGTCAGGAATCTTCCCGGGCAGGCTGCATCTTGAAGTCCTCCATAAATTTGGTGGTGTAGTTCCCAGCCAGGTAGTCCGGATGGTCCATCAGTTGCTGATGGAATGGGATCGTCGTCTTTACCCCCTCTATAAAAAACTCATCCAGTGCCCGCCTCATTTTGTTGATCGCCTCTTCCCGGGTCTGGGCTGTGGTGATCAGTTTTGCAATCATGGAATCGTAATTGGGCGGGATCACATACCCGCTGTATACGTGGGTATCCAGACGGACCCCGTGTCCGCCGGGGGTATGCAGGGTGGTAATCTTCCCTGGAGAAGGCCTAAAGTCGTTGTAGGGATCCTCGGCATTGATCCTGCATTCGATCGAATGCAGTTTAGGCACGTAGTTTTTACCGGAGATCGGCACGCCGCCGGCTACAAGTATTTGTTCCCGGATCAGGTCGTAATCGATCACCTGCTCTGTGATCGGGTGTTCTACCTGGATCCTGGTATTCATTTCCATAAAATAGAAGTTGCGGTGCTTGTCCACCAGGAACTCGACGGTCCCTGCCCCTTCGTATTTGATGTATTCTGCTGCCTTTATGGCTGCCTGCCCCATGGCCTCCCGGAGTTTGTCCGTCATAAAAGGGGAGGGTGTTTCCTCAGTGAGTTTCTGGTGACGGCGCTGTATGGAGCAGTCCCGCTCAGACAGGTGGCAGGCCTTGCCGTACTGGTCGCCGATGATCTGAATTTCGATGTGCCGGGGTTCCTCTATGAGTTTTTCCATATACATCCCCCCGTTGCCAAAGGCGGCTTCTGCCTCCTTGACCGCACTTTCGTAATTTTTCTCGAGATCTTCCTCCTTGAAGATGGCGCGCATCCCCTTGCCACCGCCCCCGGCAGTGGCCTTGATCATTACGGGATACCCCATCTTGGCAGCTACTTTTTTCGCCTCGTCCAGGTTCTTAAGGATTCCGTCAGATCCAGGAATGGTGGGGACCCCTGCCTCTTTCATCGTGGCTTTAGCCGAAGCCTTGTCTCCCATCTTGTCTATCTGGTCACCGGTGGCCCCGATAAACTTGATATCGTGTTCGGCACAGATTCGAGAAAATTTGGAGTTCTCGGAAAGAAACCCATATCCGGGATGGATGGCATCGGCATTGGTTATTTCCGCCGCTGCGATGATGTTGGGTATTTTAAGGTAGGATTCCGAACTCGGTGCCGGGCCGATGCAGACAGCTTCATCGGCAAACCGAACATGCAGGCTCTCCTCGTCGGCTTTGGAGTAGACCGCAACAGACTTGATGCCCATTTCCTTACAGGTCCGGATAATACGCATCGCGATCTCCCCGCGATTGGCAATCAGTATTTTCTTGAACATGGTGCTTCTTCTTGGCAGTTTAGGTTTTGGTTTCGACTGACATTACGGATGTCAGGAAGGGTCGATCAGGAACAATGGCTGATCGAATTCCACCGGAGAAGAGTCTTCTACCAATACTTTCACGATCTTTCCGGACACTTCGGATTCGATATCGTTAAAGAGTTTCATCGCCTCGATCACACAAAGGACATCCCCTTTGCCAATAGTATCCCCTACCTCGACAAAAGGAGGTTTGTCCGGAGACGGCTTGCGGTAGAACGTCCCGATGATCGGAGACTTGATGGTGATGTATTTGGAGTCTTCGCTTTCTTTTTGGGATTCCTCCTGGGATGGTTGCGGAGTGGCTGGTGCCTGCTGCATGGCAGGTTGAGCCACAGGCTGAGCCGGGACAGGTATCTGTTGCACATAGGTGGTCTCAGACCCACTTCCCGATGGACCGGTACGAATGGTGATCTTTATGTCATCCGTTTCAAGTTTCACCTCGCTGGCCCCGGACTTGGCCACGAACTTGATGAGGCTTTGAATTTCTTTAATATCCATGCTTCAGGTTTTGTTAATTGCTTTATTTAGGATCATAGGCCCATTTCAAATATATGGCCCCCCAGGTAAACCCACCTCCGAAAGCTGCAAAAACGAGGTCATCCCCCTTTTTGAGTTGTTTTTCGTAATCGTGGAGGAGTAGCGGCAAAGTCGCCGAGGTAGTATTTCCGTATCTCTCTATATTCATCATCACCTTGGAGGGGTCGAGCCCCATCCGGTTTGCAGTGGCGTCAATGATGCGTTTGTTGGCCTGGTGCGGTACCAGCCAGTCGACGTCCT
>CBDUBB010000290.1:0-3685 GCA_965365265.1 uncultured Flavobacteriaceae bacterium | reverse complement strand
AGGAAGCAGATTCTTTTCGGCCTGAACGATTCGCACAGGCCATCTAACCGCTGGAAGTTGCGATGAAGAGCCCTTCGGGGCACCGCCGCCCCGTATTTCCGGAAATGGGTGATTTTCCCCAGGTGCAGGTCGCTGACGAGCAGCAGGGCTTCCCGCTCCCAGTACAGGGCTCCCCAGGAGTGCAACTGCAGGGTCTCACCGCCGAATTCAACCGAATGGGTCATGTTTTCAAAGGTAAGGATTCCAGGGTACCGCAAAAACCCGACCTGTTTTATCGCCTTCGCTGACCCGTAAGGATGCGCGTCATTCGCCGGATTCGATCGGCCAGCTTTTCACTGGAGAGTTTTTCCCGCAGTCTGTCGGTGATGATCGGGAAGGAAAATGGCGTGGGTTTCTCACAGGCTTTCCACACGATGTTTTGGGAGGCGATCCGCTCCAGGGCCAGGCGGAGCCGTCCCTCTTCCAGCTGATGCTCAAAGGTTTCGCGGAAGGCCTGCTGAAAGAGGAGGTGGTCGGGTTCGTAGTCCCGAAAGACGTCAAACAGCAGCTGGGAGTTGCTTTGCAGGTGTTTCATCTTAATTCCTTTATTGGGGTATCCGGTAAAGACCAGTCCGCTGATCACAGCGATATCCCTGAATTTCCTCCGGGCCATTTCCGTGGCGTTCAGGCTTTTTTGAAGGTCCTCCATGAGATACTCCGCCGTGAAAAGATCGTTGTCCAGGACCATCTGCATGTCGAGTTCCCGGTCCGAGAGCAGCTCAAACCCATAGTCATTGTAAGCCAGGGAAAAGGTGATCGGAGACAACAGGCTGATCCTGTAGCTCAGCAAACTCGCCATGGCCTCATGCACAAACCGCCCTTCAAATGGATAGAAAAGGTGGTGGAAACCCTCCCGTGTATGGAAGGTTTCTATGAGGAATTCCCCGGGGCCAGGAACGATGCTCTCCCACTTTTGCCGCTCGAAAAGAGGGGCAAGGCTTTGGATCTCGATGGACTGCCCCTTTTTGGGGAGGGCGGCCGAATAGAGTTCCTGCCGAAGCAATTCTGACATCTGGGCAGAAAGGGTTAGCCTGCCCCCCATCCAGCTGGGGACCTTGGAGGTTTTCCTCGCTGACCTCTGCACAAGGACCTGCATGTCACGGATACGGATAAATTCCAGGTTGCGTCCCGCAAAAGTGAAAACGTCGCCTTTATGGAGTTTGGAGATAAACCATTCCTCGATGGTGCCGATATACCCGCCCTTCTGATAGCGGACCACCAGGTCGGCATCCCCTACGATGGTACCGATCTGAAACCGGTGCCGCATGGCAACCCCCCGGTTGTTCACCTTGAAGGCCCCATCCTCCATAACCTCGACCTTTTTGTATTCGTCGTAGGTTTGCAAACTCTGGCTGCCCAGCACCAGGAAATTCAGCAGCCATTCCCATTGATCCCGGGTCATAGCCTGATAACAAAACGTATGGGAGACTTCCCGGAAGATTACATCGGGGTAAAACCCGTCAGAGACGGCCAGGGTGGTCAGGTATTGAACCAACACGTCAAAACTGTTGAGGTAGGGCATCCGGTCTTCTACCCCCTCTCCTTCCACAGTCCTTTGAAGGGCTGCTGCCTCCACGAGTTCGATGGCATGGGTGGGCAGGAAGTAGATCAGGCTTTCCTCCCCAGGCCGGTGCCCGCTTCGGCCCGCCCGTTGCAGGAACCGGGCGACCCCTTTTGGCCCCCCAATCTGTACCACCGTCTCAACGGGAGCGAAATCCCCCCCAAGGTCAAGGCTGGAAGTGCATACCACAGCCTTGAGGCGCTCTTTCCGAATTGCCTCTTCCACCCAGAGACGGGTTTCCTTGTCGATACTCCCGTGGTGCATGGCGATCTCCCCGGCAAATCCGGGTTCGCGTTCCAGGATTTTCTGGAACCAGATCTCACACTGGCTCCGGGTATTGGTAAAGATCAGGGTGGTCTTGCTGTTCTTTATCACAGGGATCACCTGGTCCAGAAGGTGCAGTCCCAGATGGCCCCTCCAGGGGAAGGTTTCCATCTTTTCGGGCAACAGGCTTTTTACCGTTATTTTTTTTGACAGCTGCGCCCGCAGGAGCACCGAATTCTGAAGGGCCTCCGATTCCGGACCCAGCAAGACCTGCCGGGCCTGCTCCAGGTTGCCGATGGTGGCTGAAATCCCCCAGATGCGCAGGGAAGGACTAACGGTTTTCAAACGGGAAAGGGCCAGTTCCATCTGAACCCCCCTCTTGCTTCCCAGCAGCTCGTGCCACTCATCCACCACGATGGCATAGCAGCTCCTGAAACTCTTGGCATATCCTTTTGTAGCCAGCAGCAATTGCAGGCTCTCCGGGGTCGTGATCAACAGGTCCGGCATTTTTTTTCGCTGCCGTGTGCGCTCGGCCTGTGAGGTGTCCCCGGTCCGTATGCCTACTGTAAAAGGTAGTTCCAGGTCCCGTGTAATTCTTTCGGCAGACTGACGGATTTCCTGGGAAAGCGCCCGAAGGGGAGTGATCCATACTGCTTTCAGGCCCTGGGGTGCATTTTCCCGCCAGTCCGGGTGTTCCCGCAGGTAATGCAGGAGGATGGGGAACCAGAGGGCATAGGTTTTGCCGCTGCCCGTGGGGGCATTCAGCAAGCCGTGTTTTCCCTCCAGAAAAGCCTCCCAGGTTTTTCGCTGGAACGGGAACGGTTCCCATCCCTGACTGTGAAACCAGTCCGTGGCCCGTCCGATCAATACATCCTTAGCAGGCTTTTTACCCATATTCAAGGAATGAGGTTTTTTATTGTGGAGAGGGTGTCGGCTTCCTCCGGGGTCTTATCCTGCCTCCATCGGAGTATTCGGGGGAAACGCGTTGCCACTCCGCTCTTATGCCTTTTGGAATGGGCAATCCCCTCGAAGGCGATTTCAAAGACGTGGTGGGGTGTCACGGACCGCACGGGCCCGAAGCGCTCCAGGGTGTTTTTCTTTATCCAGGCATCCACCTTCCGGAATTCGGCATCCGTAAGGCCGGAGTAGGCCTTGGCAAAAGTGACGAGTTCACGCGTTCCGTCTTCTTTTTCATCCCAGAGCGCAAAGGTGTAGTCCGTAAAGAGGTTGCTTCGCCTCCCGTGCCCCCGCATCGCATAGGTGAGTACGGCATCTACGGTGAGGGGCGCCACTTTCCATTTCCACCAGTCCCCTTTTTTGCGCCCTACCCGGTAAGGGGCATCTTTCTTTTTCAGCATCAGGCCTTCAGAGCGTTTTTCACGGGAACGGTCCCGCTCCTTCTTCGCGTTATGCCAGTCGGTGATTTCCATGGTGGGTGAAAGGTCCAGCGGAATTCCGGGATCTCCGGCCAGGGGCGCCACGAGATTTTTGAGCAATCCGTTGCGGTGGTCAAAAGGTTTTTGCCGGATGTCCCCGCCCGCCCATTCCAGCAGGTCATAGGCCCTGAGGATGACCGGTATTTTTTTTAAAAGTGCTTTGCTCACCTTTTTTCTTCCCAGCCTTTTCTGAAGGTCGTTGAAGCTTCCTATCCTTCCCTCTGGAAAAGGCAGGATTTCCCCGTCGATTACCGTCCCGTCCGGGAGGTGGTCCCGAAGGATGCTGAATTCCGGGTAGCTGTGGGTGATGAGTTCTTCCCCCCGGCTCCAGACAAAAAGGTTGTCCCCGCGGATGATCAGCTGTGCCCGGATGCCATCCCATTTG
>CBDUBB010000289.1:0-3704 GCA_965365265.1 uncultured Flavobacteriaceae bacterium | reverse complement strand
CACGGCCTACCCGGTAATCAAAAAAGTCTATGAGGACAATGCCAACAAGTTTGATCTGATCGTGGTGCCCTTTACTGATGTCATTAAGACACTCAACGTGGTGACCGATCTGGAAACCGCTTACAACACGGAAGGAAAACAACTGGTCACAGACTTTGAGAAGAATATCACCCTGGCGATCATTGATGATGCCTGGAAGACACACCTTCGAAAGATGGACGAGCTGAAGCAATCCGTCCAACTGGCGGTCCACGAGCAGAAGGACCCGCTCCTGATCTACAAATTCGAGGCATTCGAACTCTTCAAGAGCATGATTGACAAGGTGAATAAGGAAGTCGTTTCCTTCCTCTACAAAGGGGAACTCCCTTCAGCCAATACTCAGGAAATTCAGGAAGCCCGTCAGGTGCGGCGCCCAAAGGAAAACCTCAAGACCAGCAAGGAGGAAATCCCGAACAGTGAGGAACTGGCAGCCCAAAGCCGTGCCGTGGGCCAACAGCAGGGTGGGCGGCCGGCGGTGACCGAAACCATTGTACGGGAGAAACCCAAGATCGGCCGGAACGAAAGGGTAACCATCAAAAATGTGCTCTCGGGAGAAAACAAAACCATGAAATTCAAGCAGGCCGAGCCCCTGATCGCCAAAGGCGAATGGGTTATCATCGAGGATTGATACGGACCTGGCAGAACTAGAAAAAAGAACGATCCTTCGGGGTCGTTCTTTTTTAGTCGTCTTTCCGTTTTTTGATTATATGCAAATTAGGAGTAGCTTTACTCTCGGAAATGCTTCCACCATTAAGGTAATCGAAACTGTACATGCCCGATAATCCGTTTTTTATCAAGATGAAAAAGAAACGGCGGCACCAGGAACGGCTTGCGGATACCGAAAATCTCTTTCGCGCCGCAAGTGATTTTTTCTTTCTGGAATTCCTGGTCCTAACCCTTGTTTCCTGGCTTCTTTTGGACGTCTCCACCCCTCTTGTCCTCGGACTTCTGGCTATCACTGCGCTTACGGGTTTAAGCGCACTCTTATACCGGTCCTCCGGACTGCAACCGGTGGTCCTTAACATTATTGCCCTTGCTTTGCTTGCGGGAATCCTTTGGGTAAGCCTCTACAGCGGAGGGCTGAAAAGTCCTTTTCTATTTGTACTGGGCCTTCTGGTAATACTGGCCTATACGTCCAAACCGCCTGTCGGACATCTGTATCTGGCGATATCCCTGGTTGGCATCGCCCTGCTTTGGTGGCAGGGTCAACAGGCCTTTCTTCCTGCGTACAACGCCGTTCCAGCGGCGTCACAGGGAGTTTTTACGGTACTCGTTTTGATCCTGTTCATGGCCTTTCTGGGCTGGATATTCGGGAAACGGTTTATTGAAAAAGTACACGGGATTTACCAGGGTAAGGAAGAACTGGAAAAAAGGGTGGAAGAAAAGGAGATGCTGTTAAAGGAGGTACACCACAGGGTCAAGAACAACCTGCAAACCGTATCCAGCCTCCTGCGCATGCAGGGCAGGTCCATAGAGGATGCGCAAACCCTCAGCCAGATCCGAAGCAGCCAGAACCGGGTGGTCTGCATGGCGATGGTACACGAAATGCTGTATCAGCGGGAGGATTTGTCCTGTATTGAATACAGCACCTATGTACACCAGTTGGGAGATTACCTGGTCAAATCCCTCAAAGGGCCCGAAAGCAACATCCGGCTGAACATTGATATCCCCGAGATTGAATTGGGTATCGATACGGCGATACCTCTCGGGCTACTGATCAACGAGGCCGTTACCAATGCCCTTAAATACGGCTTTGAAGGCCGGGATTCCGGTGAGATCAGTATTTCCCTTGAAAAAGAGGACAAACACGAATTCGTTCTCCGGATTGGGGACGACGGCATCGGATATCCGGAGGGTATGGACTACCAAACCTCCAAATCCCTTGGACTTAAACTGATCCACAATCTGAGCAGGCAGCTGAAGGGATCCGTCATCAGGGACCTTTCCAAAAGAGGCACGAACTATATCATTCGTTTTCAGGAAGTAAATCAGGACCCCTTCCACTCCATGGCGTGATCCTGATTAGAACACCCCTGACGTGGGTACCCTCCTACCGTGAGAACCGGTAAGATTTCCTATATTTAGTCGACAGAATCCTCAAAAACCAACCGATGCTGAGAACCTTCCTTTTCTGCCTGTTGCTGACCGGCAGCCTAAACCTGAATGCACAGGACTATTTTTTGGAACAATACGCACCCTATACCGAGGGAATCCCGAGTCCGGAAGAATTCCTGGGTTATGGGATCGGAGAATACCACACCCGCCACGACCGCATTGTACATTACCTGGAAACCCTGGCGGCCGCGTCCGAAAATGCCGATATCGAAACCTACGGGTACACGCACGAAAAACGACGGTTGGTCATCCTGAGGGTTAGCCAGGCTGCCAATCTGCAAAATCTCCCGGAATTGCAGCGGCAGCATCTGTCCTTCACGGACCCGGGGGCCTCGGTAAACCCGGATGACGACCTGCCGGTCTTTGTTCAGCTGGGGTATAACGTCCATGGAAATGAACCCTCCAGCAGTGAGGCAGCCTTATTGAGCGCCTATATCCTGGTAGCTTCCCAAAACCCCCTAATTGAGCGATTCAGGAAGGAGGCCGTCATCTTTATTGATCCTACCATCAACCCGGACGGAAGGGACCGGCATACCCAGTGGGCGAACTCCTACAGGGGAAATCCCCTGGTAACCGATCCTCAGGACGCCGAGCACAACGAATATTTTCCAGGAGGAAGGACCAATCACTACTGGTTTGACCTGAACAGGGACTGGCTGCTGGCGATTAACCCGGAAAGCCGGGGCAAACTGAACTGGTACCACAAGTGGTATCCCAACGTGGTCACAGATTTCCATGAAATGGGGACCCAAAGCACCTATTTCTTTGAACCCATGAAGGCCAACGGGTCCCTGAATCCCATTATGCCAAAGGAAAACTACGAGGACCTCAACGAGCTTTTCGGGGCGTATTTCGCCAAATCCCTGGACAGTATCGGATCCCTCTACTTCAGCAGGGAGGTCTTTGACGGGACCTATCCGGGGTACGGTTCTTCCTATCCGGATCTTCAGGGTGGGCTCGGCCTGCTTTTTGAACAGGCCAGTTCCAGGGGACATGCCCAGAAAACGGCCTATGGCCAAATTACATTCCCCTTTACCATACGGAACCAGCTGGTATCCAGCATGACTACCGTAAAGGCCGCTGTGGATAATAAAACTACCCTGCGCCGCTACCAGAAGGACTTTTTCAATACCGCCTTAAGGAATGCAGCCGCTTCAAGGACGCGGGCGTACCGCGTAGAGGAAAAATACGATAAGAACCGCCTGAAAGCCTTTATCGACAAATTGCTGATCCACCGCATTAAGGTATACCAGGACGGGGAGGACGCCATCCTGGTACCTACGAACCAGCCTCAGTATCGCATGGTGCAAACCTTCTTTGAAACTTATGAAAGGTACCGGGACAGCGTTTTCTACGATGCCTCTGCCTGGTCCGTGGCCAATTTTTACAACGTGAAGTACCAGCCGGTCAGGGCTTCCGCTACAGGAACGGAAATTACCAGCACGGAAGGGCTGTATCCGGTAGCACCCGTAGCAGTATCCAACTATGCCTACATAATTGACTGGAACGACTATAATGCACCGGCACTGCTGAATCGACTGCAGGGGAAA
>CBDUBB010000288.1:0-3744 GCA_965365265.1 uncultured Flavobacteriaceae bacterium | reverse complement strand
CAACCATTGTCATCAGAGACAACAACATAATAATCACCATCTTCTAAATTGGTAAGTAAACCTCTTTGGAATTAAGATATCATCGCAAAAGCCCGGACTGAAAAACTCGCGATCCAAAGGGCAATGCCCAGGTAAATCATCCAGTGTTTCCTAAAAAGCGCCGCCGAAACTAAAACGATTATAAATCCGACCCGCAGGTAATTTGAGGCATTGCTTTCATTAAAGGTGTAGATAAAATGGCTCGCGACAAAAGCAGCCCACAAGTAGAAGATCAGGCGCATATTCTTGTCAAAATACTCCCGGGTTTTCCTGCCTTCATCAGGAGTAAAAACATTCACCAGCATTTGGAATAAGATCGGAGGGACCAGAAAGCTTAGATAGCGTATATAGGAGTTCCGTGGCATATCATCGACAAGATCCAAATAGATAAAGACGTTGTAAACAGCTATTTCGATCAGCACTACTGTAATGATGATGTATAGGAAATCCTGATCTTTTCTTTTGAAAAAACGCTTCCACTGCCCGAGTAAATCGGTGATTCCGATGCCGTAGATAAGTAAGGGGATAAAGGCCAGGTATTCTGCTGGATCCATAATATCATGTAAATTAATGACACCTGTCAGGTATTTTGCCTCTTACCGCAGGAACATTCCAATAGGTGCTATTCTCAAAAAACGATGCTTACCCTAATGAAGTAAGGGCCTAAGCTACTTTTGCTAAAATAATCATTTGTTAAAAGTACAAGTTCTCCATTCCTGATATTTATCATTAAAACTCTTCATAGATGCCCCTACCTTCGATGTCAGAAAACCAATTTAATTTGAGGGTACTATGGAAACAGTACAGGAACGCGCCCTTAGCGTGTACAAGTTCGGAAATAAGAAAGCAGACGGAAGCAGGGAACTGAGAAACCTTCTGGGTGGTAAAGGGGCCAATCTGGCCGAAATGGGCAGGATAGGCATCCCGGTTCCCCCGGGTTTTACCATCACAACTGAAGTCTGCACACAATATACTTTAGAGGGGGAAAAAGCGGTGATCAAGCGTATTGACCCCGAGGTCCGTGAGGCCATTGCCGGGATAGAGGAAACTATGGGAACCGTTTTCGGGGACGATGAAAACCCCCTGCTGCTTTCGGTTCGTTCCGGGGCACGGGTATCCATGCCGGGGATGATGGACACAGTTCTCAACCTGGGACTCAATGACGAGTCCGTGAAGGGGATGATCCGGAAAACGGGAAATGAACGCTTTGTTTGGGATTCCTACCGTCGCTTTATTCAGATGTACAGTGGGGTTGTTCTCGGTCTTAAACCCGAAAACAAGGAAGACCTGGATCCTTTTGAGGAAATCATCGAAAACCTAAAGGAAAAGAGGGGAATCAGCCTGGATACTGAATTTACCATACAGGACCTGCAGGACCTTGTCTTCGACTTCAAGGAAATCGTGAAAAAACGCTCTGGGAAACCGTTCCCAACCGATCCCTGGGATCAGCTTTGGGGCGCCATCATGGCGGTCTTTGACAGCTGGAACGGAAACAGGGCCCTGTATTACCGTAAGATGCACGGCTCCCCGGATGATTGGGGTACTGCCGTAAACGTACAGGCTATGGTATTCGGGAATATGGGTACCGATTCCGCTACCGGGGTATGTTTTACCCGGGACGCAGGTTCAGGGGAAAACAAGTTCAATGGCGAATACCTGATCAACGCCCAGGGCGAGGACGTGGTTGCCGGAGTACGGACTCCCCAGCAAATCACCAAACTCGGATCCCAACGGTGGGCGGAACTGGCCCAGGTGACCGAAGAGGAACGCAAAGAGAAATACCCCTCCCTGCAAGAAGTGATGCCCGAACTTTACGATGAATTGTTCGAGTACCAGCGAAAACTCGAGAACCACTACACCGATATGCAGGACATGGAATTCACCATCCAACAGGGAAAACTCTGGATCCTGCAAACAAGGAATGGAAAACGCACCGGAGCTGCCATGGTTAAAATTGCCATGGACTTGCTGGAGGAAGGCTTGATCGATGAGAAAGCAGCATTAAACCGTATTGATCCTATCAAACTGGATGAACTTCTCCACCCTGTCTTCGACCCGAAGGCGTTAAAAGACGCTACCGTGATCGCCCAGGGACTTCCGGCCTCCCCTGGTGCTGCGACCGGTCAAATCGTTTTCTTTGCTGATGAGGCTGATAAATTCAAGAATTCCATCCTCGTGCGGATCGAAACCTCCCCTGAGGACCTTGAGGGTATGAATATCGCCAAAGGGATCGTAACAGCCCGTGGAGGAATGACTTCCCACGCCGCCGTAGTAGCTCGCGGTATGGGGAAATGCTGTGTATCCGGCGCCGGCGCCCTTAAGATTAATTACAAGACGCGTATCCTCACGGTGGGAGACCACGAATACCATGAGGGGGACTGGATCTCCATCAACGGTTCTACCGGAAATATCCTGGAGGGAAAAATTGCTACCAAGGAGCCCGAGTTGAGCGGGGAATTTGCCGAATTGATGGATCTTACCGACAAATACGCCCAAATGAAGGTGCGGACCAACGCCGACAACCCAAAGGATGCCAGGGTGGCCCGGAATTTTGGGGCGCAGGGCATCGGCCTGACCCGTACCGAGCACATGTTCTTCGAGGTAGACCGGATCAAGGCCATGCGGGAGATGATTCTGGCCGATACCGTGAAGGGGCGGAAACATGCCCTCAGGCAATTGCTGCCCATGCAACGGGAAGACTTTGAAGGAATCTTTGAGGCCATGGAAGGTTTCCCGGTAACGATTCGTCTGCTGGATCCGCCTCTGCATGAATTTGTGCCCCACCAACTGACCACCCAGAAAGAACTGGCGGAAGACCTCCACATCTCCCTGGAAGCTGTGAAATCCAAGGTAGCCGAGTTAGCTGAATTCAACCCTATGATGGGCCACCGTGGTTGCCGACTGGGCAATACGTATCCGGAAATCACCGAAATGCAGGCTCAGGCGATTATTGAGGCTGCGCTGAACGTAAAAAAGGACAAAGGGATTGAATCCAATCCGGAAATCATGATACCCCTGGTAGGTACCGTTGAAGAATTCCTGATGCAGAAAAAGATCATTCAGGATACGGCTGAGGAAATCTTTAAAAAACGGAAAGACCGTATCCCCTACACCATCGGTACTATGATGGAAATTCCAAGGGCCACACTGGTCGCAGATAAGATTGCCCAACACGCAGATTTCTTCTCCTTCGGAACCAATGACCTGACCCAGATGACCTTTGGATACTCCCGGGACGATGCTGGAAAATTCCTGTCTGTCTACCTGGAAGAAGGTATCCTAAAACACGATCCGTTTGAGGTACTCGATCAGGAAGGAGTCGGGCAACTGGTGAAACTAGGCACCCAACGAGGTCGGGAAACCAAACCAGAACTCAAGGTAGGCATCTGTGGGGAACACGGAGGCGAGCCCAGTTCTGTAGAATTCTGCCACCGGGTGGGCATGAATTACGTAAGCTGTTCCCCATTCCGGGTTCCTATTGCCAGGGTAGCTGCCGCACAGGCCGTCATCCGGGAAGCAAACTAAAGAGTACGCTTTCAACAACCTGAAAAATCTCCGCAAGGGTTCTCTCTTGCGGAGATTCTTTGTTTTTGGTAATCCCCTAGATCTATGCGGAAAGGCCTATTTTTGCATCCTAGAATCTTTTAAGTATGTTCAACTGGTTCCAAAAGAAAAGATACCTGGCCGATTATCTGGAAGGCTTTG
>CBDUBB010000287.1:0-3755 GCA_965365265.1 uncultured Flavobacteriaceae bacterium | reverse complement strand
GAGCTGCTGACGACCCGTCAAGGTGCGCCAGGGGATCAACTCGTGAACGTTGGTGTAACAGGCATTGTATCATACCGATTCCGACTCGAGGCCGGACCACGTGGGCGACGAGATGATCTTCCGCGGTTGAGCGACAACGTCGCGGAAACGGATTTTCTCGTCCTCCTTGGGCACGGCGAGATGGGTGTGGTCGAGCCCCGTCGCCTTGCCCAACGCCTCCCATGCCTTGACGTCGACCTCGCCATTGGTCTCGGGCGCCAGCATGAGGATCACTTCGGAACTGAGTCTGACAGGCCCGATGCGGATATCTTTTGGGAGGCTGGGTATCGCCCTTAGCCCCTTGTAGTCCATCACTTTTACGCCCACCGTAATCAGTATCCCGGCCAGTACGGCAGCGGGGATCTGGGAGGCAACCGGTCCCAGCGCCAGCACGATGCTCAGGAGGAGGATTCCCGAAATCATCCCGGACAGGCGGGTAACCCCTCCTGAATTGATGTTTACAACCGTCCGAATAGTAGCGCCTGCCCCGGGCAGCCCCCCGAAGATGGCCGCAATACTGTTTCCAATGCCCTGTCCGATCAATTCCCGGTTGGGCCTGTGTCTGGTTTTGGTCATATTGTCGGCAACCACAGAGGTAAGCAGGGAATCAATGGCACCCAGCAGGGCCAGGGTCAGGGCGGTAAACACATGGGTGGTGACGGTTTTCACATTGATTTCAGTAAAAACCCTCCATTGTGGCAGGGGAAACCCCTCGGGAATTTCTTCAATGGGCCTGTAACTGATTTGAAGCAGGTAGGCGGCACCCGAGACCAGCAATAAAGCCACCAGGGTACTCGGCACGATTTTGGTTACCCGGGGAAACCCATAAATAATGGCGATCGTAAAAAGGCATAACAGGAGTTCCACCCAATTGATGTTCATAAGCGCCCTGGGCAGCGCCCGGATTGTGCCCAGTACGCCTGAGGCTGCGGAACCCGCCAGGATTTGAGCTTCCTTCTGGATTTCGGATTCGGTGATTTCACCGGACCTTTCGATGGTTTCCTGAAAGTCTTCCAATACCAGGATGCCTTCCCCAGCCTCTTCTTTCAGGATATTTTCCAGGATGAGCTCCTCGGCTTCCGGTTTGAAGGTTTCGACAAATACCCGGTCTTCTTTGGGATAATACCCAATGGCGGGCAGAATCTGGGTCAGGATGATGATCAGACCAATGGCCGTCATGAACCCCGAGATTACGGGATACGGGATGTAGCGGATATACCGTCCAAACCCAAGGGCCCCAAGCATGACCTGTATCAAGCCCGCCAAAAGAAAAACGATTAGAATGGAGGGAAGCGCCTGTTCTATAATCCCGTCGTTGACGGCGAGAATTCCGGCAATCACTACCATGCTTACGGCAGTCATCGGAGCGGTAGGGCCCGAAATCTGGGTTTGCGTTCCCCCGAAAACAGCGGCAAAAAAACTGAGGAAGATAGCTCCGTAGAGACCGGCAGTAGGACCCAGGCCTGAACTCACACCAAAGGCCAGGGCCAGTGGCAAGGCAACGATCCCGGCTGTAATCCCCCCGAAGAGATCCCCTCTGAAGTGTGAAAAAAAGTTTTTCATGGCAGGTCGACCAGTAATCCCGACGCCTTAAGATACCACTAAATCGCAAATGGTAGACGTCACCTGCACGGCCCGATGTGAAGTCTGCTCTTGGTCTTAAAAAGCCTGCCTATAGAAAATGAACCCTGCCTGAGCTGATATCATACATGGCGCCGACGATCGCAATTTCACCGTCTTCCTCCATAATCCGCAGGACGGGACTTTGTTTCCGGATATTTTCGATGGTCATCCGGACATTGGTCTCGGCCACCCGGTCCACAAAGTCCAGGTTCTGGGAAGTGCGCTCTGACGGATCCTGAGGTTCTGACACGGCCTTGACGGCAGGTTTGATCTTGGATAATAGGGTTGTCAGATTCCCCATGCGTGCATCGTCACATGCGCCTTTGACAGCTCCGCAGGAAGTATGTCCGAGCACCACTATGACCTTGGTCCCCGCCAGCTTGCAGGCAAACTCCATACTCCCGAGCAGGTCCTCATTAACGATATTCCCCGCTACCCTGACGCTGAAGATATCACCCACACCCTGATCAAAAACCAGTTCGGCCGATACACGGGAGTCAATGCAACTCAGGATGGTGGCAAAAGGGTACTGCCCTGTGGCAGTATCTTTTACCTGTTCCAGAAGATCCCTGTCCGCCTTGCTGTTTCTGACGAATCTCTCATTCCCCTGCTTCAGTATTTCAATGGCCCCTGAGGGGCTTATGTTGGCCTGTGCCTCTTTGGTAAGTGCTTTCATCTATAGTTGTATTAGGAGCCGGTCTCCGGCCGGAATTTAAAAAAATCGTGGAAACTCAGTGGGTTTTCCATTTCGCCCTTTGTCGTAATGAGCAGGATGTCGATATTTCTTTCCCGTGCCTTCCAGGTGAAATCGTCCAGGATTTCTATAATGTCATTGTCCAGGTACTGGGTTTTACGAACATCCAGTTCGAGATAGGTGTTTTTGGGCAGTGCGTCGAGCTCTTTCAGAATGGCCCCCTTGTTGAAAAAGGTTACCTCTTCAGCCAGTGTCATCCGGATTTTATGCTGGCCATTGCTCTTGTCGACAATATGTAGGAAATGGCTGTTCTGGTAGCTTTTGATTAGGATCACGATAATACCGACCCCGAGCCCCATGCCAATCCCTATCAGCAGGTCTGTAAAGATGATACCCAGCACGGTTACCACATAAGGCACAAATTGTTTCCAGCCCAGGTTGTACATCTTTTTGAAAAGGGAAGGTTTGGCGAGTTTGAACCCTACTATGAAAAGGATGGCCGCCAGTACGGAAAGCGGGATCATATTCAACAATCGCGGGATCAGGATTACCGAGATCAGCAGGAAAAATCCGTGGATGATGGCGGACATCTTGGTCTGCCCTCCGGACTGAATGTTTGCCGAGCTTCGGACAATTACCTGGGTGACGGGGAGTCCTCCAATAAGGCCGGAAATCATGTTCCCGGTACCCTGGGCGAGCAGTTCGCGGTTTGTTGGAGTGACCCTTTTGTGAGGGTCCAGTTTGTCAGTTGCCTCTACGCAAAGCAGGGTTTCAAGACTGGCTACCAGGGCTATTGTAAAGGCGGTAACCCAGATCTCAGGCTGTGCAATAACCCCAAAATTCGGGAAACTGAACTGGGCAAGGAAAGAACTGGCGTCTTCGGGCACAGGCACGCTTACCAGGTGTTCTTTTGAGATGGACAGCAGCTCATTCCCCTGGGTAAGGACAAAGAAGACGATACCCAGAGCAACCGCGACTACCGGACCCTGTATAAGTCTAAAAATCTTGTATTTCCTGGTTAGGACGCGGTCCCAGAGGATCAGGATCGCCAGGCCGATCAGGGCGATAAGGGTGGCTCCTGGAGAGATGTTCTCGAAGGCCCTGAAAATTTCCGAGAAAGTTGTTTCCCCATCCACCTGGGAAAATGAGAAATCCCCTTCGGGATCGGCATCATACCCAAAGAAATGGGGGATTTGTTTCAGGATGATTATGATTCCAATCCCCGAAAGCATTCCCTTGATGACAGATGAAGGGAAATAATACCCGATGACCCCGGCTTTAAGGATTCCGAACAGCAATTGAATGGCTCCCCCCAACACCACGGCCAGCAGGAAGTTCTGGTATCCTCCCAGGGTTCCGATGGCAGTGAGCACAATAGCTGCCAGTCCTGCCGCAGGGC
>CBDUBB010000286.1:0-3767 GCA_965365265.1 uncultured Flavobacteriaceae bacterium | reverse complement strand
ATTTAGGGTTGGCCATTACGTAGTCCACGATCAGGGGGGTGACCTTCTCGCGAACACTCCATTCGGGTTGCAGGTATAAAAGGCACTCCTTCCCAACTCTGGCCGCCTGTTCTTCGGCAAACTTCAGGTCGTGGCGGTTGTAGACAATCACCTTGAGTTCATTTGCCCGTTCGTAAACCTCCTCCCTTGGGAGTTTGTTCTTTTTGGGGGAAAGGCAAATCCAGTCCCAGGTACCCGTCAGGGGGTAGGCCCCTGAGGTCTCTATGTGGATCTTCAGGCCGAATTCCTTCAGGGCCGCCGTCAGCGGTCCCATATCCCAGGTGAGGGGTTCACCCCCGGTAACCACAATCGTATCGGAATACCGGGCGGCGTTTTCGGCTATGTGCTGAATGTCTGTGGGCGGATGGGTCTCTGCATTCCAGCTTTCCTTCACATCGCACCAGTGGCACCCCACATCACAGCCCCCGACCCTTATAAAATAGGCCGCCGTCCCTTTGTGGTATCCCTCCCCCTGAATGGTGTAGAAAGCTTCCATCAGGGGCAGCATAAGGCCCCGGTTCACCTTGTCCATTTCCACTTTTGGATTCATGCGGCAAAGATAGGTAATCGAGGCTTGGGCCCGTGGTCGAAAGCTTAAAAACATCCCTTTAGAATTCGGTCGAATTCCCCTATTTTTACGACAAACTCTCAGTCATGAGCAAAGAGCAGGCCTTCCGGGATACCATAGAAAAAGGCTATACGTTCAAGGGGGACTCCATCACCCTGGGGGCCGCCATGCTGGATGGAAAAGCAATTACCGGGGCCCATGTGAAAATCCCGTTGAAAATGCTCAACCGGCATGGGTTGATTGCGGGGGCCACGGGTACGGGAAAAACGAAATCCCTGCAGGTTCTGGCGGAAAACCTCTCAGAAAAAGGGGTCCCGGTCCTGCTTATGGACCTGAAAGGGGACCTGAGCGGCCTGGCCCAGCCCAGTCCGGGTCACCCTAAAATAGATGAGCGGCATGCGCAGATTGGGCTGCCTTTTAAGCCCAGTTCTTTTCCCGTGGAGATCCTCACCCTTTCCCAGCAGGATGGGGTCCGGCTTCGGGCCACCGTTTCTGAGTTCGGGCCGGTACTCCTCTCCCGAATCCTCGACCTGTCCGATGTGCAGGCGGGTATCGTGGCAGTGATCTTCAAGTATTGTGACGACAACAAACTCCCCCTCCTGGACCTGAAGGACTTTAAGAAGGTGCTGCAGTATGCCACCGAGGAGGGTAAAAAGGAATTTTCCCAGGAATACGGGCGGATCAGCACCTCCTCCACGGGTACCATCCTGCGCAAGGTGATCGAGCTGGAGCAACAGGGGGCTGACCTGTTCTTCGGGGAAAAATCATTTGATGTCAGCGACCTTACCCGGATCGATTCCGACGGACGGGGGATCATCAACATCATCCGGCTTACCGACATACAGGACCGGCCGAAACTCTTCTCCACCTTTATGCTCAGCCTGCTGGCCGAGATCTACAACACCTTTCCCGAACTCGGGGACCCCGAGCAGCCGGAACTGGTACTGTTCATAGATGAGGCACACCTGATCTTCAAGGAAGCCTCCAGCGCCCTGTTGGACCAGATCGAAAGCATCGTAAAACTGATCCGCTCCAAAGGGGTGGGGGTGTATTTTGTCACGCAGAACCCCACAGACGTTCCCAATGAAGTCCTTGCCCAACTGGGCCTCAAGGTTCAGCATGCCCTGAGGGCATTTACGGCCCGGGACCGAAAGGCCATAAAACTGACAGCCGAGAATTATCCGGATTCCGAGTACTACGATACCAAGGAAGTACTCACAGCCCTGGGTATCGGAGAGGCACTGGTAAGCGCCCTGGATGAAAAGGGAAGGCCCACTCCCCTGGCCGCGACCCTGATGCGCGCTCCCATGAGCCGCATGGATATCCTTACGGATTCCGAACTCAAGGAGGTAATCGAGGGCTCCCGTCTGGCCGACTCCTATAATGAGGAAGTAGACCGGGAAAGTGCCTACGAAATCCTGAATGCAAAAATCGAAAAAGCAGAGGCAGCGGCAGAAAAAGAACCCCCTGCCCCCAAACAGACCAGGAGCCGTCGCTCCACAGCACAGGACCCGTTGGTAAAAGTACTGACGAGTGCTACCTTTATCAGAGGCGTCATGGGAATCCTTAAAAAAGTGATCCGATAACCCGTTGGCCCCAACTTATTTGTACCTGAAGTCTATGAAAAAAATCGTCTTGTTCCTCGGAGTGGCCTTGTTGCTCACCTATTGCAAACCGGACCGGGAAGATCCCTTCCTGGTTGAAAAAGAGCGGGTTGGAAAGCTGCTGAAAACCCACCGGGTCTCCCAACTGGACAGCATCTACCAGCTGGATTCCCTGGTACGGGACACCTCCAGCATCTCCATAGGCCGCAACAGGCGGATTGATGTGTACGAGCCCGGTGGAAAGCACCTGCTCACCCTGACCCCGTCCCTGGACAGCCTGGAGCGCATTGATAATGTTCGCATCTGGGACCCGCGTTTTAAAACCGAAGCCGGGATCGGGCTGGAATCCACTTTTGGTGAAATTGAAACGGCCTATGAAATACGGAAGGTGGTAAGTTCTATCAACAACATCCTGGTCCTGGTGAAGGAGCACCCGGTTTATTTCACCATCTCCAGGGAGGAACTCCCCGCCGCCCTTCGCTATACAGACACCCCCATAGAAGCCGTGCAAATCCCGGACGATGCCCGAATCAAATACATGATGGTCGGTTGGGAATAGGTTCCTTTTAGGGAAGGCACTCTTATTTGGCAGCCGGGGTTAGGGTACTTTTATCAGGTACAGGTACGCGGGCCTGCAGGTCTGGAAGCCGCGAGACTTTTAATGGAAATCCATGAAAACAGAAGCCCTCATTGCCGAATTAAAGGAGATTTACCAGGAGATCCTCGACCTGGAACCCCTTGCAGAAAACCTCTCCAGCACCGTACACCCGGATTACAGGCCCAGCGCCAGAAATCTGATCCGCTACCTGGCATTGCGGAATCACGACCTGCGCAAACTCCACGACCCCCTTTCCGACCTGGGGCTTTCGTCCCTCCGCTCCGCAGAAGGCTATGTGCTGACCAATCTTCACCGGGTATTGCAGCTGTTGCATTTATTAGTTGGCCAGCCCTGGCCGGAACGAAAGACCCCCAGCATACTGGGTTTCGAGCACAGCAAATCCCTCATCAGACAACACAGCAACCTGCTTTTTGACCGGCCTCCCGATTTCAATACCCACGAGATCATGGTGACCATGCCGGATGCAGCTGCCCAGGACGTGGACCTTCTTGTAAAAATGGCCGAAAACGGGATGACCATTGCGCGGATCAATTTATCTCACGGAGAGGAGCCGCTTTGGCTGGGTATGGTGGAAAACATACGGGAAGCCTCCCGGATATCGGGAAAAGACCTGAAGATCTATATGGACCTGGCAGGCCCGAAAATCCGAATCAAATATCCGGCCCCTGAAGGGAAATCGGAAAAAAAAGTAAAAGCCCTGCCTATTCGGGAAGGAGGGTTTCTGCAATTGGAAAAGAACCCCATTGCCTTCACCCGCTTTCGGGAAGCCCTGAAAAGCCCCGACAGAAGCACTCCGGTCCCGGTTCAGCTCAGCATCCCGGAGATCATCGATTCCCTTAAGGTGGGAGACCAGGTATACTTTGACGACGGCGTTGTGAGAGGTGAAATCACGTATTCGGATACCCAAAAAGCGGTGGTAAAAGTCCTTAAGACTTTT
>CBDUBB010000285.1:0-3769 GCA_965365265.1 uncultured Flavobacteriaceae bacterium | reverse complement strand
ATGCCTACCCTGTCGGATACCATCACTACTACCCCGCCTTTGAACCCGAAGCTGAACTTCGTGATGCTGTCCAGACCATTGGGGGCGATATCATTATCGACATTCTTCGGGGAGAATACGGACACTCCTAATTGACCTCCGAAAAAAGGCTTCACCTTGTCATCCCCGAAATACCGGGTCCCCCCCAGCATGAACCAGTCCACGTTAAGGTCGGAAAGCCGGCTTTCGGAAGGGCTTGCAATCCGGTCTCGAATCCGGAGCTCCGTGCTCATGTTGATATAGGAGACCTCGATCATATAATCCGTCCGGGCCTCATATCCAAGGGTAATTCCAAACATCCCGCTGTCATCTGCTTTAAGGTAGTTGGAGCCGTATTTCAGTTTTCCTCCCAACTGGTATCCGTAAGTGGGCGTAATTTCAATGGCCTGGGCTTGTATAAGGGATACTGAAACAAGGGCCACAATTGACAAAAAAAGTGTTCTTTTTTTCATAACAAGGGTTATTTAAGATAATTGTCAGATGCTTTTTGGTCTTTTTTGAATCTCCTAAAGGTAGGTCTAATTTAATTTTATGTTCTTATCTATAACCTCCGAGCGATTTATTTTTCAATCACCAGCGTTGCATTTTACCTATTCTCAAGGGAAGAATGTACCCAATACGTATAAAGCCTGTGTGCCACTGCCAGTACCACAGCCCCTACGAAAAGCCCAATAATTCCATGCAGGAGCATACCGCCAATACTGCCTACAAGGATAATGATGATAGGGGTTTGCAGTCCCTTGCCCAAAAAGATCGGTTTCAGAATATTATCACTTAGGGAAATGGCAACCATATACACCGTAAAGATCACCGCCGCCGTGGTATCCAAGGTGGAGAAGGAAATAATGATGGGCGGAAGCAGGACCAGGAACACCGGTATCTGGACAATAGCGAAAACCAGGACTAAAAATGCAAAGACCCCGGCCGCCGGAATCGCAGCCACCTTCATGCCAATGAGTGCCAGTATGGTCTGGATCAGGGCCACCAGAAGAATTCCCTTTACCACACTTCGAATGGTATCCCTGGAGATGGTCAGGATATCCTGCCCCTGGTCTCCAGCCACTTTTTTGAGGAACGCAGCGGCAGAATTTCTTCCCTGATCCGCATTGTGCATGAACACCACAGCGATCAAAAACGAAACTACAAACAGGATGAGGGAACCGAAAAAGCCTCCCAGGCTACTGAGAAGCGAACCTCCTGTCTCCAGGATCACTTCCCTGTGGTCTATTGCGTATTGTTGTGTGTTTTCGGAGAACGACTTCCACTCCGCATACAAGCGTTCCCCTATGAGCGGCCAGTCAGAGACACTGGGATCCGGACCGGGAATCTCAAGGGTGCCTTCCCGGATTTGCTCTACGATCCCGCTGGAACTTGTCACTATGGCTTCCACCAGGTAATATAACGGAATGAACAGAACCAGGGCGAGTATAAAAGCGAACAGGGCAGTAGCCCATTTCCGTTTTCCTTCTGAAAACCTGGATGCCATTTGGTTGTAAAGGGGATAGAGTGCCACTGCCAGGATGATGGCCCAAATCAGCAGGAGGATAAAGGGCTGAATGATAAGGAAGCACCAAACCATCAAGATGAGTACTAACAAAAGCTGGAATAATCTTGTGGTATTAAAATTCTCACTCATTCGTGTTGGTTTAGGCTGGGTTGGTCCCTTGCAAGCTTTGTGAGGGAAAGATATTCATTATTCCTGAGCAATCTAAATGCCCTGCGAACTTAGGCGTCACTTTTAGTGAAGTGGTTCGATTATAAGGAACCTGCTGTTATACTTCGGGAATGTATATTTTATGACGGTCTTTGTAGCGGTTTGGACTTTAAAGGGCACTTCATTTATAACGGTGGACATATCAGGTGTAAAGTATTTGCAAAACGAAGACTTTTCATGCCTAAAATCCCTACTTTTAACGAAGCATATATCCTTTGGAAATTATAATTTGTAAACCCTAAACACACACGTATGAAAAAATTAATGACCCTATTAACGGTACTCTTTTTGGGAGTACAGGTTGGAACTGCCCAGTCGGATGTAGAAGAGATCGACTTTATCCAATCCATCATGGGTGCGGAAAAAAAAGAGATCATGTCCCGGTTTATCGACCTGCAGGGACCTGCTGCCGATGCGTTTTGGAACTTGTACGATGAGTACGAGGTGAAGCGAAAGTCCCTGGGCAAGGAACGCATTGCCCTGATAAAGAGGTATGCGGAAGAATACGATGGGATTACGCCGGAACAGACCGATGCCCTGATGAGCAAGGCCATGAAACTGCGCGATTCCAACAACAAATTGGTCGATACGTATTACAAGAAAATCAAAAAAGTAGCCGGGTCTAAAGCAGCGGCTCAGTTCCACCAGCTTGAGTCCCATATCCAGGCAGCCATTCGAACCGAATTATTCAACAACATTCCTCTGATCGGGGAACTGGATAACTAGTCAATTCTGGATCTCAAAAGAAAATCGCCAGCGATTGCTGGCGATTTTTTATTTCTAAAAGTCAGAGACCTAAAGGAGTACCATCCCCAAACGGGTCTTACTTCTTCAACTCCTTTGTTATTTTCTCGACGTATTCTTTGGCTACCTTATACGCATTGGAGGGATCCGACAATTCTGAAGATACTACGAAAGCGAGCTGCTTTTCTTCGGGTGCGTCAAGGTTGAATCCAACGGTTTCTAGCACATAGGTTGTATAGGTTGATGTAGTGCTCCCTGTGGGAACATAAGCGCCAGCTCCATAGTATGGACCATATGCATACGGGTAGCGGTAGTAGCTATTGAAGCCTCCATAGTACCCGGGGTATCCGCCGTACCCAACCCCCATGTAGACTCCCGAGGTATTGGTTTGGGTGGTTTGCCTTTTGTCCTTAACAGTGGTCAAGACTATGGCATCAAAACCCTCACTTTTGATCATACTGAGAACCTGTTGTACCCTTTCCTCAGATACCTCGCGTTGCGGGTTTATCTTAGGGACTTTTTTGAAGCTTTCGGTGGCCTTGATGCCATTTGCATTAAGGGACCTTGCTATTTCTTCCTCGAAGGCGGTCCTGGCAGAATTATCCGCGGTACGGGCTATCACAAGGACGTTGCTGGACTTGAACTCATCCACGACCTCCTGCTCAGCCTTCCATGTACTGACCACTTTCACACTGCCGCAGGCAGACAGGACTAAAAGCGCGAGCGTAAGGACGATTGCATTTTTTTTCATAGGTGTTTTCTTAAGTATTTTTAATGACTCTAAAGATATGGTTCTTTTACGTATTACCCTTAGTTCTCCTACGTAAAGTAAGGTAAGTTACGGATAAACTTCCCGTCCAGTGCTTAGCGCATTAGAAAAGTAAACGCTGCCGCGTTTTCAATTAGTGCCAGTCCGATTACGAAGGCAAGTTACAAAAAGGATTTCCTCGCCCTCAATGGGCTCGGCAATCCGTTACAGCCCTCGGTGCAAATAGAGGGCCGAGCGACCGTTAAAGGTCCTGTGGACCTTTCACAGTCCCGATAGCTCCCGATAGCTATCGGGACGGGAAGCCAGGTGGTGCGATGGCAATCTGGCGCGTTTCTATTTTTCTTGCCCCAGTCCGCTTACAAAACAGGATTTTCACGCTAACGCGTGACAATCCATTCCATCCCTTAGTGCAAATAGAAAAGTGGGCGTTCTCACGCCCTTCCTTTTTTTGCCCCAGTCCGCTTACAAAACAGGATTTTCACGCTAACGCGTGACAATCCATT
>CBDUBB010000284.1:0-3771 GCA_965365265.1 uncultured Flavobacteriaceae bacterium | reverse complement strand
TGGAAATGATCTAAAAAATCTATTGTGGCCCATTAACATGGACCCTTCGGGGTCCATTTTTTTTAATCTTTTTGCGTGGCTTACCTGGGTGCCGGCTCTCCCGTAATGTCCAGTACGCCTTCCATTTTAAGATGGGTGATTTCCGGTTGTTCCGCCATATGAACCAGGGTTATATGGTCAAAGGAATTGGGATCTTCCGGGGCCTGGGACCCCCCTGTCGTGCCAAGGATCAGGTAATCCATGCCATTTCGTTTACGGTGCGAATACGTATGGAAGTGTCCGTTGATGACCGTGTAGTTCCTTCCCTCCAGGGCTTCTTCCATGGGCATGAGGTTGCCCTCGCCTTCACGCATCCAAAGCGGCTTGTGCATCAGGACAAAGGTCCACCGGACATCCTGGTTATTTTCCAGTACCTTCCTGAAATAAGCCACCTGTTCCATACCCAGATTCCCTACCCGTCTTTCCGGCATGTGATAATAGGTGGACTCCCGGTAATCCCCTTCCATGTATCCGTCCAGGATACGAATGGCAGTGTCCCGGGCATGGTAGATTTCCATCATCCGTTTTTCCGAATAATCCTCTGAATCCATCATGAGGAACAGCACATCCTTGTATCTGAAATGGTAGTAGCGCGGCCCGTACCGGTTCTTCCAGAAATCCCGCATGGCCATGTTGGTCAGGTCGTGGTTCCCGCCCAGGTAGAAGAAGGGCATTTTCAATTCCCGTGTCCTGGCGTCGAAGGAATCCCATTCCTTTTTCAACTGGACGGTGTCTTCGGTGCCCCCGTCGATCAGGTCTCCCACGCTCAGGACAAAGGTCGGGTCCAGTCGGTTGAGCTGCCTTACGGCCTGGCTATAGATGCCGGGGCGTTCCCCTCCGTTGAGGTCTGAGATAATGGCGAAGGTAAAATCCTCCTCCGTGGCTTCGAAATCCTCAGAGGTCCAGGGTTTGGCCCCTTCTGTGATTCCATGTTGGAAATCCGGAAGTGGTATTTGCTGCTTACATCCCGCTACAGCCAACAGCAGGAACAGGTATAGGATTCGGTTTGTCATGGGAAAAAGGTACGGGAAAATTCTTAGTTATGCAGGACGGGTTTCACACCCGAACGGCCCCCAGCCCGGGTGCATCTGAAGGGATAAGCACCCCGTCCCTCAGATGGAAGAGATTTGTAAAGGGGTCCCCCAAAAGGTCCAGATGTCCGTCCAGGTCGGCATATTGGATATTGGGCCGGCTCAAGGCAAAGTGCAGGCCGGCTGAGATGCCCAACCCGCATTCGTCCAGGCAACCTATCATTACCTCCAGCCCCCCGGCCTTGGCCACTGAATTAATATGGGCTGCCTCCTGTATACCCCCCACTTTCTGCAGTTTGATGTTGACCATATCCATCATCCCTTTCCGGGTAAGATGGTACGCATCTGCCAGGGATTTAATGCTTTCGTCGGCCATGACGGGTTCCGGAATCTGGCGGCTGACGTGGCGCAGTCCTTTCGGATCCCTGGTATGAGTCGGTTGTTCAAGGATCTCTATTCCGGATTTTCGGGTGCGTTCCATAAAGTAGATGGCCTGGGAAGGGGAGTAGCCCTGGTTGGCATCAAAACGCAGCGCAAACCCGGGACCATAGGCTTCCCGAAGCTTAAAAACTTTTTCGATATCCGCGTCCGGATCCAACCCCCCTTTTAGTTTCAGGACTTTGAACCCGGCTTTTAGAAACTGGCCGGCCTGTTCTATGGTTTCCCCCAGGGGGCGTATTCCGATAGTGATACTGGTGAGGATCCTGGAGCGATAGCCTCCAAGGAGCTGGTACAGGGGGAGGCCGGCTTTCCGCGCCAGCAGATCAAAGAGGGCAATATCTACCATGGCACGCGCAGAAGGCCCTACCGCTGCGTTTTTTCTCAGTTGCGCGTTGTAATAGCTATGGCGGAATGCGGCCCCTCCCTCGAGCAGGTCTTTGATTGGACCACGGATCTGGGTCAGGACATCCTCCGGGGATTCTCCGGTAACTTCCAGGTCCGGGGCAGCACAGCCAAAACCGGTTAGGCCCTGGTCGGTGATGACCTTCAGGATGATGTTGTGACTTTTGGAAACGGTCTCATAGGCAATTTGATAGGGCTCCCCAAGTTCCAGATCCAATCTTTCGTATTCCAGGGCCGTTATCCTCATCTCAATACCGATTCTGATGTAGTTCTTCAAGCGGGGTATGCATGATGCTCTCCACAAATTCCACCATTTTGCGGATGGAGACCTCCCACATGACACGTCCCTTTTCGGCATTGCCTTTGGTGGCGTTACCGATAACACCTGATTTCGAGAGCCGTTGTGTGTGTACATACCAGCTGACCCCCCGGTCGGAGGTAAAATCCAGATACTCGTTGTCCAGATCAATGGTTTCGTCAACGGCCTTGCTCATGTCTACCAGGTCAGGCCGTAAGGCCAGGGAGGTGCTGGTTTCGATTTCACCGGCGTGGATGTCGTTATGGGTATCTATCATTTCATACAGGTCGATGTCGCTGGTTTCCCCTGTTTCCACGCATACGAAGATCTTGGCATCCCTGTTGATCATCTGGGCGGCATAGGTCAGGGTGGGTTTGTTGTCCCCGTGTCCGTTCAGGAGGATGATTTTTTTGATTCCATTGTGCGCCAGGCTCATTCCTATATCGTAGATGAGGGCAGATAGGGCATTGTTGGTAACGCTTATAGTCCCTTTAAAGGCACTGTGGTGGTAGGAGACCCCGTAGGGGATCGGGGGGAGCACAAAGGGCCTGGGCACCATACAGGCCCCGGCAATTTCCCTGGCCATATAGTTGGCGTCGTAATAGTCCACGTCCACCGGGAGGTGGGGCCCGTGTTGCTCTATGGCTCCGCATGGAAGGATGGCCGTGTCGGTTACCTTCAGCTTGGCCTCAATCTCAGGCCATTTCATTTCTTCCCAAAGGAATTTTTCTGATAATTCATGTGACATAGGGTCTGTATTTGGTTCGTTCCAGGATCTCATTGCTCAGATAGAAGGGTTCCCAACCACCCGGGATTCGGTGCACGCACCCATCCGAATATTGCTGTAAGATATGGAAAAGGGGTTTGCGCACCGGGACCGGGAGGTCCTCCAGTCGGCTGCGTTCCGCATCAAATCGCAATTTCAGTATTTCGGGATGGGGTCGGGCCACCTTCCTGGTGTGTTCGTTGTCAGGAAGGACGCCCGCCTGCATCAAAAGGAAATAAAGATGCGAGGCGTCGGAACCGATCTGTTTGACAGGTCTTGAACCCAGTTGCCGGAGTCCTTCAGATATCTGGTCATCGGTGTATCCGCATCGGGTCGGATCGGCTTTTAAAGCCACCATCATCCCAATGATGCGCCGGCATTTCTCACAGCGCCCGCAAGGCTTCATCCGTCCATGTTCCTCATGCGCTGCATGGCAGGATATCTGTAGGGACTGAATCTCAGGATATCTACGTGTCAGGACCTTCATGATCAAAAGTTCCGAAAGACTCCTGAGCAGCGAATACTGCCACAGATTCCACCCTTTCCTTCGATAATAGCGGGTGAGGGCATTATCGAAAAATTTACTTTGATCATAAAGGCCGCTATAATGACTGATTCCAGCGGTCCGCCCCCGGACGGTGGTGTCGTATTCATCCCCAATCAGGATATTCCCTAAGCCCCGTTTCAGGGCTATGGGCAGGACACCGAAAAGAAAAACGGCGACGGTCCAGAGTCGGATGGGGTATATATCTGCACGGATGGATGCGAAATCCTCCCGGACCAAAGGAAGTTGT